>NZ_FNSK01000007.1 GCF_900105075.1 Rhodobacter sp. 24-YEA-8 | reverse complement strand
GCCTCGCGGATCAGCGCTGCCGCGGCGCCGGTATCGGCGCTCATCAGATCATTGCCGAGACCCCGGGTGCCGATGATCATGCCATCTCGCGTATAGATCTGCACATTATCCGAAGCCTGCCAGCGCCGGACGCCATCACGCGCGCCCGCTTCATGCAAAAGCGCCGATTGCCCCGTTTTCGGGATCCGCACGATCAGGCGGGCAGCGCCTGCGGGCGCGGCGGTGACCGCCTCGCCGGGGGCACTGCCGGCATAGCGGGCCAGCAACGCGTCGCTGGTCCGGCCCGAGCAGCTGCTCAGGACCAATCCTGCCAGCAGCAGGATTGCCAGCATCGGGGTTGCCGGCATCTTCAGTGGGGTCATCGCCGTCATGCGCTGCCTCATCGCCAGAATCGCCCCCAGCCGATGCCCCGGGCCGCATCCGTCTCATCCCGGGTCAGCCCGTAAAGCCGGTTGCGGACACTGAGCCTTGCGCCGCCATCGCGCTGGATCGGGCGGATCACCTGGCCCAGCCTTTGCTGCGTCGGCTTGCCCGTGACCCAGGACAAAGGCAGGCTGATGGTGATCCCCTTGTCAAACGAGCCCTCGCCGAAATCATCAAAGCTGATATCCGTGAGGGTGAAGAAGGCGCCCACTTCGAACCCGTTCCCGAAGCGCCGCGTCAGGGTCAGGGTCGAACCGAGATCGCCCGCGAGATAGCGGCCCGCATCAATCTGAGCAAGATAACCGCCGCCGAAATCGTAATAAAGCGAGGCATGGCCGGTCAGCACATCATAATCGAAAAAGCCGAGCCCGCCGTCATAATCGCGCTGTTTCACATAGTTCAGTTCAATCCCAAGCGCGTAGTGCCGCTCGACCGGCGCCCAGAGGAGTTCGCCCGAGATCCCGCCGAACATCTTCTCGAACATGCCGGCGCTGACGCGGCCATAGAGGTCAGGGCCGGGGCGGCTGAACCATTCGGCGGTGGCGAAGGCCAGTTTCGGGCCGGTGGTCTTGGCATAAAGCGCCGCATCCGAGCGCACATGCTGCTGGATCGAATCCGAGACCCGGGTCGAGGTGTCGATATTGCCCACCAGCTTTTGCCGGATCGCGCCCGAGAAATAGAGCCCGTTCCCCGGCGACCATTCGCCCAAGAGCTCGGCGCCGAAATCCATCCGCAGCGGATTGTCAGGGTCAAACATCGCGGTCTCGGTATAGGGCAAGAACCGCAGCGAGGCCTGGCTTTCCAGATCCAGCCTTGGGTCGGGTCCCCCAATCTGCCCCGGGGCGCCCGGACCGGGGGTATAAGCATCGCGGATATCGGCACGTGCATAGATCTGCCAGGCCCCATCCGGCGCGAATTCCAGCTCTTCCAGATCCTGGCGTGTGAGGGTGACATCCCTCACGGCCAGGCCACGATCCATGCTGCGGATGCGGAACCGGGTGATCTCAGCCGGCAATACCGCGCTGAGGACGCGGGCGGTCCGCCCCCAGGCCTGGGCTGTATTGGGCCATTGCTGATTGCGGATCGCAACGGTCGCGGTGCCGCCCCCGAAGCTCAGCCCGTCAAGGCGGATCCCCTGATCCGAAAGCGCCTCTGCCAGGGCCTCGCGCTGCGGGCTGCCGGAGATATCGCCCCAGCTGGCCACGGTGGCGGCGCTGCCCCGCGAGATGGCGGGAGGTGCGCTTTCGTGTCCCGAAGGCGCGGAGGGGCGGGTCGGATCCAGCACCAGCGTATAGCTCAGCGCCGCCTCTGAGCCATGCATCACCGAAAGCCCGAAGATACCGCCATTGTCGAAGCGGTATTCCATCCCGAGATTGACCGGCGTGCGGTGGCGGTAGCCCATGCGGGCAACTTCCTGATCCATCGCATCCGAGGAATACTCAAGGCTCAGTTGCAGCCGGGGCGTTGCCTGCCAGTCCAGCGCGAAAAACACCGCCGCATCGCCGCGGAAAAAACGATCGAACCCCACACGCCCGGTATCTGCGATGCCGGTGAAGCTGCCGCGATCATTAAAACGGTCAGAGAGGATCGAAAGCGGGTTCGAGAAACTGCCATAAGAGCCGAACCGGCCCCAGCCGATCCCGGCCGAGGCGCTGACCGTCTCGCTGAGGGTTTTCGAGGCCACCAGATATTCGGCCGAAAAAATGCCGGTGCCGCCGAAATCCTGCAACCCCACCGAAAGCGCCGGGCGCCAGCCATCGGGATTTTCCGTCAGGATCTGATAGCGCAGGTCGAAGCTGCGGTCATAGAGCGAGTCGCCGCTCATCAGATAGCCATCGAGATAGGAATAGCGGAAGACCCCGGTCACACGCGGGGTGATCTGGAAGGCCATGGTGGCGCGGCGGATATCCCTGCCAAACTGGTTCAGAGTAAAAGCAAAACTGCCATCGGGCAGTGCCCAGGCCGAAGGCATGTCGATATGGCCCGGCACCCCATACGAGGAAAGCCCCGGCATCCGCCGGTCATCAACATCCTGCGCGGCCACAGGGGCGGCGAGGGTGGCAGTGAATAAGGCGAAAGAGGCAAGACGCACCGCCCCCTTTTTCGGTGCGGCTCTCGCGTTTCTCTCGTCCGAAAAGGGATCCGCTGGCAGGCGTCGCATCTTTTCCGTTTCCAACCATCCGCGCCACACCCGGAAAGGCCAGGCTGTCGCAGTATTTCTGTTCTCAAAATCCGCCAAAGCCCCATGGCCCGATTGCAGGCCCCGGGTGGTCAGGCTCTTGCGCTATGAGATCTGTTTGCCTTCACTCGTATAATAATTCTTGCCGTAGCTGGCATAGGCACCATAGCTGCCGCCATAGCCGTAGCGGCGCATCCCCTGCGGGTCGACCAGCGTCAGCACAAAGCCCGCCGGCGTCACATTGACCAGCTCAAGCTGGTGCATTGCAGCCCTGACCTGCTCGGTCGAAGTGCGGTCCCAATGCACGGCGAAAATCACCGCATCGGCCTGTTGTGCGATGATCCTGGCATCAGGTACGACAAGGACCGGCGGCGTATCGATCAGGATCAGATCATAGAGCCCGCGCGCCTGGGCGATCAGACCGGCGAAGCGCTCGGAGGAAAAGAGATCCGCCGCATTGATCGTGATTTTCGATTCAGACAGCAGATCCCCGACGCCGGCAATCGACTGCACCGCCTCCGAGAGTGGGACCTTGCCCTCAATCACCTCGGCCACACCGGGTTTCCCCTTGCCGATCCCGTCGAAATATTCGCTGAGCGGCGAGAGGCGCACATCGCCCTCGATCACCAGCACCTTGCGGCCCAGCATCGTCATGTTCTGCGCCAGCGCCAGCGTCGTGGTGGTCTTGCCCTCGCCCGGCACCGAAGAGGTGATCATGATGACCTGCGGCGCCTTTTCTGCCGAAGACAGCAGGATAGAGACCCTGAGATTGCGGATCGCCTCGGCGGCGGCCGAAGCAGGGTTGCGCGCCAGATATCCAAGCACGCCCTTGCGGCTGCGCTCATCAATCTTCGGCACCTGGGCAAAGACCGGGCGGCCGGTCAGCGCCTCGAGCTCTTGCGGCGTGCGGACCCGGTTGACCATCATTTCGCGCATCAGCACGATCCCAGTGCCGATCATAGTGCCAAGCACCAGCGTCATCGCAAGGATCAGGCTTTTGCGCGGTGCCGAAGGCCTTTCCGGCATTACCGCCTGTGACAGGATCCGGCTGTCGGGGCGCTGAATCCCCTGCTGGGCAAGGGTTTCTTTCAGCTGGGTCTGGAACTGATCATAAAGCAGCCGGTTCGCTTCGGCCTCGCGCACCAGTTGCTCAAGCGTCACCAGGTCACGTGACTGGGTCTCGAAATCAGCGGCAAGCTTCTGCTCCGCCTCGCGCAGCGAGCCGTCCTGAGCCTCGACCCGGGCCAGGTCCTGGCGGGCCAGCGCCGTCACCCGGGCAAGGCCCGCCTCAAACTGACTGGCCTCCGCCTCACCCGCTTGCGCCTGGCTGGCCAGCCGGATCAGCGCTTCATCCCCGCTGGCCAGCGCCTTCGCCATCGGATCAGCAGCACTTGCCATACGCTCGAGCCGCAGCCGCAGATCTGCGGCCTGTTGCGTCTGCAATTCGATCCGGCGCCGGGTTTCCTTGAGCTGCCGGTCCAGCGCGCCAAGCGTCTCGAGATCGACAACATTGGTGGCAGCGCGGAATTCGCGGACCGCCGCCTCGGCCTCGTCGATATTCCGCTTCAGCTCCACCACCTGGCCCGACAGCCATGTGATCGCGGTCTCGGTCGCCTCGAAACGGACCCGCATCTGATCATCGATATAAAGACGCGCAACCGTATCGGCGATCCTTGCGGATTTCGCAGCGGATTCCGTGGTGACGGCAATCTGGAACACCAGACTGTTCGGCACATTGGAAATCGCCACCTGCTCCAGAAGCGCAGAGGTCGTGGCGTCACGTTCTTGCGCGGCCTGTTCTTCAGGCGGCAAGACAACCGGATCAGAGCCGAGGCCGATGCTGCGACGCAGCGTCGTCGTCAGCCCTTCGGGCTGCAAGGCGCCGTTGAACTCAGGATCCGCGGTCAGATCCAGCTCATCCACCACCCGCCCGATCAGAGTGCGCCCGCGCAGAACCTGCACTTCGGTATTCACGGTCGAACTGTCGGTCGAAAGCCCGCCGAGGATCGCACTCAGCCCCATGCCGGAATTTTCGCGCGCGTCCAGCATCACCACGGCATTTGCTGAATAAAGGGGCACAGCCACACGCCAAGCATAAAGACCGCCCAGGATCATGCACAGAAGGACTGCTCCCAACACCACCAGCTTGCCGCGCCAGAGGGTCCGCAGCAAGCCTAGGAGATCGATCGTATCGTCAGAGTTAGACATGGCACCCGCAGCTGTCGGCGAAGAAGAAATGTTCACGTGGGGCCATTCTCGCAAGAAAATGTAATTTAAAAGCCGGCTAAGCCGTGCAGATCAGGACCGCGCACAAACAGGACTTACCACATAAACAACGTCAACCGAGGCAGCGGGACCAAGCAGGCGGACCCTAAACGAGCTCCCCTGTTGAAACAACCCCTGCATGTCATCAGCCCTTTAAATCCCGCGCTTTCCGGCGGCTCTGCGGTGATTTCCACTATCGTTTTCTGCGACTTTCCTTCCAGTTTCGCGGCTTCCGGCCATGGCCTTCTCTCGTGGCCTCCTCTGCGCGGCCCTTCTGTAACGCTTGCGGGAGACAGACCCTGAAATGGCCAAGCCAGCCCAAGGATGTGGGCTACGTACGCTCGGGCAAGGAGAGCTCTACCCCGCCCGAGCAGTATCCGGCTTGGGCGCCTTATGCGCGCGCTCTATTGCAACCGACACTGTAGCCCACGAATGCCATTAACCAGCAGCCTGATCACCGGTCGCATCCCCTTGCCAACGGGCGAGGTTTTGCCGAGGTGAAACCGAACTTCACCCTCTCGGCCTAGGATCGCGAGGGCGAGGATACCCTGCTGCCATCGGCGCTGACCGTAGCGATTGATGAGGCCGAGCTCTGCCCGAAGGTTTCCGTCTCTGACGCAACAGCGAGGGGCTGCATGGCACCCACTAAACGGTCACCCCGCTGGGACGAGACGGACCCGCGCCCGGAGATTCGTGCCGCGCTAGACATCACTGGGTACGATCCAGATCGGCGCTGCGGCGCAGTATGTGCTGGGTGATCTTCTGAGCAACAGCCTGCCGGCCGCGCCTAAAAGGCTCTGGGTCCAGGCTTCAAAAGCCGAGGTCACGACCATTCTGGCGACACCGGAAGCCACGCCGATCCCATCGCTGGCGGCACAGTCGCTAATTCCGGGCGTTACCGCTGGCAAGCCAGCCCCGCAGGCTGGCAGCGGATCGGCGAGACCGGGCTTCGGGCAAGGTGGTGATCTCCTACCGCAGCCTGACCGATTTTTTCGCGCTTGCCGAATGGTCGCCTGGCTATGTTACGATCAGCAATGGCGGCATCCATTAGCCATACTGCCCGGAACTCCCCAGCGGTCCGGGAGCTCCCCATGCCCTTGTCTTCCGCAAGATCCGTTTTCACAGGGTCTCTCTGGCGCCCTCCCCGGGCTCGCTCGGAAGGGGCCGATGTCCTGCGCAGGATGGTCATCCTTTTCGTGCTGATCAGCCATGCGGGCAATTCACCAGCCATGGTGGGCTCAATCTCTACTGGTTTTCTTGGGCGCTTTCATGGCGCTGTAAGCCTGCGATGGTTCCATCTCTTAAGCGCGTTTTCGGGTATATTTATCGGCGGAACCGGTTCCGGATGCCCAATAGGTTAGGAGCAGCGGCGCGCAGTGAGCACGGATCAGCCTTTGGGACCCTGCCCTCTCGCATAGACATCCTCATAGCGGATGATGTCATCCTCGCCGAAATAGCTGCCGGTCTGCACCTCGATCAGCACCATCGGCAATTTGCCCGGATTCTCCATCCGGTGAACGGCGCCCAGCGGGATATAGACCGACTGGTTCTCGGTCACGAGCGTCACCTGATCATCGACGGTGACGCGCGCCGTGCCCTCGACCACGATCCAGTGCTCCGAGCGGTGGTGATGCGATTGCAGGCTCAGCGCCGCGCCCGGATGGACATGGATGCGCTTGACCTGGAAGCGCTGGCCGATCACCAGGCTCTCATACCACCCCCAGGGCCGATAGTCGCGCGGCAGGGTCTCGGCCTGGCGGGCGCCTTTCGCCTTCAGGGCCGCCACCGCCTTTTTCACATCCTGCGCGCGGGAGGCATCGGCCACCAGAACCGCATCCTGCATCGCCACCGCGATCACATTCTTCAGCCCGATCCCCACCAGCTCCACCGCCCCGGATTCTGACCGCAACAGGCTGTTTTCGCAGTCAATCGCGGTCGCATGATCCGAGGTGACCACGCCATTTGCATCCGGCCCGCCTTCCAGCCAGACCGCATCCCAGCCGCCCAGATCCGACCAGCCATCCGAGAAAGGCACCACCGAGAGATTGTCGGCCTTTTCCATCACCGCGTAATCGATCGAGACATCCTCGATCCCGTTCCAGACGGTTTCCTCCAGCCGCAGGAAGCCAAGATCGGTGCGGCCCTGGCCAAGGGCCTCACGCACCTGGGCCACCATCGCCGGCACATGCGCCTCGCAGGCCGCGATCAGATCAGCGGCCCGGAACAGGAAGATCCCGGCATTCCAGAGGAAATCACCAGCGGCCAGCATCTCGGCCGCGCGGGTGGCATCGGGCTTTTCGACAAAGCGTTTCAGATCGACCGGATCCGCGCCCGCCGCGCCCGCCAGTTCGAGATAGCCATATCCCGTCTCGGGCCGGTCAGGGGTGATGCCGAAGGTCACCAGCCGCCCCGACTCCAGCGCAGAAAGACCACGCGCGACCGTCGCGCGGAAGGCCTGCTCATCGGGGATCGCATGATCTGACGGCGCCACCAGCATAATGGAATCGGGGTCACGTTCCTGCAGATAAAGCGCTGCCGCGAGGATCGCAGGCGCGGTATTGCGCGGCGCGGGCTCGATCAGGATCGGCCCCGGATCAATGCCGATCGCCGCCAGCTGCTCGGTCACGATGAAACGGAAATCCGAGCCGGTCACCGTCACCGGCGCGGCGAAGCGGAACCCCGCCCCGGTCCCGCTGTGACCCTCGCCCGAAAGCCGCTCGGCCGAGGCCTGGAACAGCGTCCGCCCCCCGATCTCAAGCGCGAATTGTTTCGGATAACTCTTGCGCGAAAGCGGCCAGAGGCGAGTGCCCGATCCCCCGCAAAGAAGAACCGGCACAATGGTCTGCAGCGTCATTTTCGCCTCGATTGTTCGAAATCAGTCCCTGAACTCAGGGAGGAAGCCCATTTACTCAGGGAACGGCACGCCCCGGAGCGCCGCAGGGCGTGGGCGGGCAGACCTGAACCTGGCCCCGTTGGCGGAGCCGGTTCAGGCGAAATTTCAGTTCGTGGATGGGGTCGTGGTGCCGTCCGTGCCACCATTGCCGCCAACGCCAACCGCCACTGCCAGGGCGGCCGCCGCCGCAGCAGCAGCACCGGCAGCGCCCAGACCGCCTACAGCTGGCATGAAGCCCGCAGCACCAGGCGCTGCAGCAGCAGGCGCTGCAGGAAGCGTAGTAGTCGCGGTGGTACCAGCACCACCTCCGGATGCAGAAGAGCGGACAGGTTGTGGCGCTGTCTCCTGTGCGACCGCGGGCAGGGTCATAACGCTCATAAGCACTGCAACTGTCAGTCCGGTTTTCAGATTCGTCATCTGGGCTCTCCAAATTTCTGACGGGGGATAATATTCAGCATAGCTGACAAAAGCTACAGGATCGCAACCAAATACGCTGTTCTCCCCATAAGCCCGAACCGCGTGAAATGCCAGCCTCCGTTGCCGGATATCCTGCCATCTGCCCAAAAAAGAACAGCCGCTCCGGCGCAACGCCTCTGATCAGGCCAAAAGGCGAATCCGGCGTGCCTTGAGGGGGCGGGCGGGCGCCGAAGGGGGGGAGGCGCCGATCCGCCGCCCGTCAGGCAGACTTATTTGCCGTAATAGTCCCTGAACCAGGCCACGAATTGCGCCACGCCGTCGCGAAAACCCGTCTCGGGCCGGTAGCCGGTCAGGCGCTTCAGGAGATCCGCATCGGCCCAGGTCGCCGGCACATCGCCCTTCTGCATCTCCATATAATTGCGGATCGCCAGGCGGCCGATGCTTTGCTCAAACGCATCAATGAAATCCAGAAGCCGCACCTTCTCGGAATTGCCGATATTGACGACACGGTAAGGCGCGACCGGCGACAGGCTGTCGCCTTCCTCTATCTCGTCTTTCGAGGCCGGGCGCACCGGCACCGCGTCGATCAGCAGGCGGATGCCGCGCACAAGATCATCGACATAGGTGAAATCGCGATACATCTCGCCATGATTGTAGATATCGACGGGCCGGTCCCCGAGGATCGCATCTGCGAATTTGTAAGGCGCCATATCCGGGCGCCCCCAGGGGCCGTAAACCGTGAAGAAGCGGAACATGGTGGTGGGCAGGTTCCACAGATGGGCATAGGAATGGCCCATGTTCTCGGTGGCTTTCTTGGTCGCGGCATAGATCGTCAGCTGCGTATCGACCTTTTCGGTCTCGGTGAAGGGCATGTCCTCATTGGCGCCGTAAACCGAGGAGGTCGAGGCCATCAGGAGATGCTTCACCTCCAGCCGGCGCGCGGCCTCCATCACATTGAAAGTGCCCACGATATTCGCATCGATATAGGCGCGCGGGTTTTCAAGGCTGTAACGCACCCCGGCTTGAGCGGCGAGATGGACGATCACATCGGGACGGAACTCATCAGCGATGCGGTCGAACAGGGCCGCGTCTTCCAGCATCCCTTCGGTCATCGAGAAATTGCCGTCCTGCATCAGCATCGCATGGCGGCGCTGTTTGAGTCGGACATCGTAGTAATCCGTCATCCCATCATAGCCATGCACACGGAACCCTTCGGTCAGCAAGAGCTGCGCAAGATGGAAGCCGATGAATCCGGCCGTCCCGGTGATCAGGATGCGTTGCTGATTGCTCATTTGTATCTCTTGGATCATGCTGAAAAATGTCGGGCCTTCGCCTGATGCATGCGACATAGAGGAAACTGGGAGAGCTGTCTGCTGCCTATTGAAGCCCGTGGGAAATAGTCGCTGTAAGATACCGGAGCGGTGGCAGGCTGCCGGGCCGATAGGGCCTATTGCCGGATTTCCAGGAAGAACATGCTCCCTGCCGCATCCGCAAGGCCAGCATTCCGGTTTCGTCTCCAGCGCTGAACGAGTTTCAACCCACAGGGGCGCGGCACAAAACCGCGTTCCGGGCTTTTCCCCGGTGCCGGATTTTCTGGCCTGAATGCAAACCAGCCCCGGCTTTGCCCCGCCGTTGCCTTTGCTTTTCTCGGCAGCTGTGGCATCACGCGACGATCCTTATCCAGTGCCATGGCAGGGCAATGATTGCGAAAACCACGCTGACCCACCTTCAACGGCTCGAGGCCGAAAGCATCCATATCATGCGCGAGGTGGTCGCAAATGCCGACCGCCCGGTCATGCTGTACTCGGTGGGCAAGGATTCCGCCGTGATGCTGCATCTGGCGAAAAAGGCCTTCTATCCGGCGCCGCCGCCCTTCCCGCTCCTCCATGTCGATACGACCTGGAAGTTCCAAGCGATGTATGAGCTGCGCAACCGCGCCGCCGAGGCCGCCGGTATGGATCTGATCGTCTATCAGAACCCCGAAGCGCTGGAGAAAGGCATCAACCCTTTCGATCATGGCAGTCTGCATACCGATATGTGGAAGACCGAGGGGCTGAAACAGGCGCTGACGAAATTCGGCTTTGACGTGGCATTTGGCGGCGCGCGGCGCGACGAGGAGAAATCCCGCGCCAAGGAACGCGTCTTTTCTTTCCGTTCGGCCAGCCATCGCTGGGACCCGAAGAACCAGCGCCCTGAATTGTGGAAACTGTATAATACCCGCAAGGCCGCCGGTGAATCGATCCGCGCCTTCCCGATCTCGAACTGGACCGAGCTCGACATCTGGCAGTATATCCATCTTGAGGGCATCGAGATCGTGCCTTTGTATTTCTCGGCGCCGCGCCCGGTGGTCGAACGGAACGGCCTCCTGATCATGGTTGATGATGAGCGCTTCCGCCTGAACCCCGACGAAGTGCCGGAGATGAAATCGGTCCGCTTCCGCACCCTTGGCTGCTACCCACTGACCGGCGCAGTGGAATCTGATGCGAAAACGCTGCCGGACGTGATCCAGGAAATGCTGCTGACCACCACATCCGAGCGTCAGGGCCGCGCCATCGACCATGAGCAATCCGCCTCGATGGAGAAGAAAAAGCAGGAGGGCTATTTCTGATGAGCGCTCACGACACCAGCCCCGCATATGTCACCGATCAGTTGATCGCCGAGGACATCGACGCTTATCTGGAAAAGCACCAGCACAAGACCATGCTAAGGTTCATCACCTGTGGCTCGGTCGATGACGGCAAATCGACGCTGATCGGGCGGCTGCTTTACGACAGCAAGATGATCTTTGAAGATCAGCTGGCAAGCCTCGAGTATGACAGCAAGGCAGTCGGTACCCAAGGGGGGGAGATCGATTTCGCGCTGCTGGTCGATGGTCTGGCGGCTGAGCGCGAACAGGGCATCACTATTGATGTCGCCTACCGCTTCTTCGCCACCGACAAGCGCAAATTCATTGTGGCCGATACCCCCGGCCATGAGCAATATACCCGCAATATGGTCACCGCCGCCTCGACAGCTGATCTGGCGGTGATCCTGATCGATGCGCGCCAGGGCGTGCTGACCCAGACGCGGCGCCATTCCTATCTGGTGAACCTGCTGGGCATCAAAAACGTGGTGCTGGCGGTCAATAAGATGGACCTCGTCGGGTATTCGGCGGAACGGTTTGACGAGATCACCCGTGATTACCGCGCCTTTGCCGACAAGATCAGCATGGCGGAGTTTCAGGCCATCCCGATTTCCGGGCTGAAGGGCGATAATATCGTCACCCGCTCGGCCTCGACCCCTTGGTATCAGGGCCCGACCCTGATCGAGCATCTGGAAACCGCGCCGGTCAATGACAGCCGCATGCAGGGGACGCCGTTCCGGATGCCGGTGCAATGGGTGAACCGGCCCAATCTCGATTTCCGCGGCTTTGCCGGGCAGATTGCCTCGGGTGCCGTCGCGCCGGGCGATGCGATCCGGGTGCTGCCCTCGGGCAAGACCACCACCGTGAAGGCGATCCCTTCGGCCGATGGCGATCTGGCACAGGCGGTGGCAGGGCAGTCCGTCACTCTGACCTTTGCAGATGAGATCGACTGCTCGCGCGGCGATGTGATCGTGCAGGCCGATGCGTCCTGCGAGGTGGCCGACCAGTTCGAGGCAACGCTTGTCTGGATGAATGAGGGGGCGATGCTGCCCGGTCGGCCTTATCTCCTGAAAGTCGGCACCCAGACCGTGACCGCCACGGTGACCGAGCCGAAATATGAGGTCAACGTCAACACGCTGGAGCATCTGGCGTCAAAGACGCTGGGGCTGAATGCGATTGGGGTCGTGAATATCTCGACCGACCGTCAGATCCCGTTCGAGGCCTATGCGCAGAACCCCGATCTCGGCGGTTTCATCCTGATCGACCGCATAACCAATGCGACGGTCGCCGCTGGCATGATCCATTTCGCGCTGCGCCGCAGCCAGAACATCCACTGGCAGGCCGTCGACATCAACCGCGACGCCCATGCGGGCCTGAAAAACCAGAAGCCTGCCATGGTCTGGTTCACCGGCCTCTCGGGTTCGGGGAAATCGACCATCGCAAACCTTGTGGAGAAGAAGCTGCACGCCATGGGTAAGCACACCTTCCTGCTGGACGGGGACAATGTGCGCCACGGGCTGAACCGCGATCTCGGCTTTACCGATGCTGACCGGGTGGAGAATATCCGCCGCGTCGGCGAGGTGGCGAAGCTGATGACCAATGCCGGGCTGATCGTGCTGACCGCCTTCATCTCGCCCTTCCGGGCCGAGCGGCAGATGGTGCGCGACCTGATGGCGGAGGGCGAGTTCATCGAAGTCTTCGTCAATACGCCGCTGGAGGTCGCCGAGGCACGCGATGTGAAGGGGCTTTATAAAAAAGCCCGCTCCGGCCAGCTGAAGAACTTCACCGGCATCGACAGCCCCTATGAGCCCCCCGAGGCGCCGCAGCTGGTGGTCGATACCGTCTCGCTTTCGGCAGAAGAGGCCGCTGACCGCGTGGTCGAAGCTCTCTTGTCGCGCTGAAAAAGCCTTCCCCGGGAGAAGGGAGTTTTCCGGGGGGGGGCGCGGTGGCCCCGCGCCTGCCCAACCGAAGTGAGACCTGCCCCCCCGCCTCTCGTTCTGGGCGGTCGTTATGTCAGAGCCTGACACGGAGCGGCTGGCCACGATCACCATGTCCTACACGCCCTGAGCGATGTGCCCAGGCCGGCGGCTCTGAGCGCCCGGCTGAGTTAACGACGTCCTGACCGGATCTCCGTCCCCGCCAGATCAGAGCCGGGTCCGATCACTCACCCGGCGCGGGCCCGCTGCGCAGAGCCAAGCTGTCGCGCGTGATCAGAAGTTCCACTCGTATTCATGTTACTCGTTCCTTAACGGTCCAGACCCTCTTCGCGATTACGGGCGCACATCTGCTTTTGCTGGTCGTCCATGTCGCGCTGACGATCAGCATCCTTGTCCATGGCTGAAAGCTGTCGGTCCTTATCAACGACATTGAGCGCAGCATCGCGATTGGCCCCATGCGCCTTTTCGGCCTCAAGGTACTTCTGGGCGAGGTCCATTTGATCGTCGCGTCCGCCGAAGTCCCGCAGTACTTCGCTGTTCCCAACCTTCAGCTCCTGCGCGGCTTCCTTGCCGATGGCCTGATCCACAACTTCCACAAGGCGGCGTTGCTGATCAGAGGTCAGCGTGTCGCGGCTTGCCAGCGCCTTCGCCTCGTCCATCAGCGCCTGCCGGTCCTCAACGACACTGACAAGCTCCCGATCGTCAAACATGGGATGGTCGGGAAGCTCGGCTTCAGGAAGGGGCGCGCGCTCAGGTGTGTCCTGACCCTGGGAACGCTCAAATTTCTGCTCGGCCTGCGCACCGAGGCGGCCAGCCTCCCGGTCACCGTCATGGCCATGCCCTTGGTGCTGTGCTGCGGAAAGCTCTGTCGCCCGACCATGGATAGCCCGGTAGGTGTCGACCAGAACCTTATGGGTCTGCTCCCTGCCCTCTTCCGTCTCAAGGTCGTAATCTTTCTCCGTGGCGATGGCTCGCGCATCGGATTCCACCCAATGGGCTTCCAGGGCTGCGTTGTTTGCCTGCACCGAAATACGCGCGGCAACTTCCCCGGCGTCGATGCCGGTGCCCTCAAGCGCTTTGGACAGCGCGTCCTTGTCCATGCCCTGCATCACATCGCGGTTGCTCTCCGAATAGATTGTCCCATTGGACGGATCGGAAAACTCGCGGTCAGCATGGCCCTGCTGGATCACCTGCATGTCGCGCAGGGCATCAAAATACTTCGCCTCGATCTCGGGCCGCTCGGCCGGGGGCATGTCATCAATGCGGTCACGCACGGCCATAAGATCGTTGCGCGACTGCTCGATGGTCTGAACAAGGCTTTCATTCTCGTTCTGCATGGTTTGATCGTCTGGCATAAGGCCTTCACCTCTCATCTTCTCTACAAATTGACTGGTAAGCTCGCCGCCGCGCCGCAGGGTATCGGCAGCGACTGAGAACGCCCTGGAAAGCGCCGGAAAATCACGGGCCAGCTGACCGGCCAACCCCTGATACTCTTCTGCATGAGCCAGAACCTGTTGCCGCTTCCATTCGGCGGAACGGCCCTCTGCCTCATCATAGTCACGGCGGGGGGCAGGATCAGCGCCACCGCCGTTCTTCGCTGCAGGATTGCCCGCAGTGTCGCGCTCACGCCCTTCAACGGCCACGGCCCATCTGTTTCGGTGGGTCTGGATGACATGACCATCCTTGCCGGGCACTTCGACGGCCTCTTTGCCTTCATGCGTGATCCGAACCTGCTGTCCGATTTCCGGCGCTGCGGCAGTGATCGCATGGCCCAATTCCTTACCCCAGAGGGTCTTTTCACCCTGGGGAGACTGGACGGTTACGAAGTAGCTGGACCGCTCTTTCGGCTTGTTTTGATAGGGTGCCACGCCATGCGCCACCAGCGTACCCGCGAGGCCGCGCAGAGCGTCGCGCGCATGGGGTTCGGCATCCCTGGTGATCCCACGCGAAAGTTTGCTGCTGTTGACCAGCTCGATCCCATGATCTGCCGCATGTTCGACGATGCGATCCTTGAAGGTGTCGTAGGTAAATTCGTGGTCGCGGGCAAAGTAGAAAAACTCGCCCTCGGCATTGCGCCGGTCCACGATGATATGGGCATGGGGATAGTCGGTGTCATTGTGAACCGCCGCGATGTAATCGAACCGGCTGCGCCCCTGATCCAGAATGTCATGGCACGTCGCGCGGATGATTTCGGCCACTGCGTCAGGATCTGTACCCCTCGGGAAGGACGCAATCATGTGCATGGAATGACCGCTGTTGACCTTCCGCGACCAGTCGTTTGACCACTGCTCGGCAAGAGCTTTGGTAAATTCCTTCGGCAGATGGTCCATACGGTCAAAGGTTTTCGACGGATCAATGATCTGCTCCGCCTTCCCCAGAACGTAATCCATCTGTGCGCCAAGTCCGTTCGGCCCGTGGCAACCGCCGTTCTTCGCAACCTTGAATACGATCTGCGGCACGGCGCGCGTGTTCGCTGAGAGTTTGGCCGGTCTGCTGGATCGTGCCGGGGTCACCTTTGAGGCCCTAGCGTGGTTGTTTTTCAGCCATTCTGTGCGGCCAATGATGAAGGGTTTTGCGCCACTCATGGCTGAACCCCCTTCAGGAGGTCAGCGACTTTGGCCCTGCGTCGCCCGGCAGTGTTCTGGAAAAGGCTGTCCAGACGTTTAGCGAGGCTCTTCACCTCGCGCTCAATCCCCTCGACCTGCTTCATTTGGGCAGAGTTGGGCTTGGCCGATCCGTGGAAACGGGCATCCCGGTTCAGGTGCGCAGCGATCTGATTGAGGTTGCCGCCGATGGATTTCAGTTGCCGGGTCAAATCCTGAACCGCCTGTGAAACCTCTTCATCCGGCTCCAGAAAGTCAGCCGCGCGGCGCAGAACCTGCCGGGCTAGCTCTGACCGGCTGAGGTTCATCCGCCCTGACAGTACATCGAAGGCCGCCAGCTCGTCGGGGTTCAGCCTGACGGCAACCGGGCGGCTGTTCGCGGGCCGCCTCCCCTGCCCCGCAGCGGGTGCGGAATGCCGGGTTATGGCGCGATAGATCGTGGGGCGGGAAACACCAAAACGCACGGCGAGGGCTGTAACGCTCTCACCACGCGCCGCGGCCTCGGCTATCTCCTTGCTTTCGCTCAGAGAAAGCCGCCGATTAGTAGTTTTTGTAGAGTGTAACGAATACAAATTACATTTCCTGCCATCTTAACACCTAAACTTACCATTTTCGCCCCTTCTGACAAGAAACAAGAGGCGGATCTCATCCGACCAGTCACAGTTCGCCACACGCGACCTAGACCGAATGCCCTCCTGAGCGACTCAATAAGCATCGGCCAGCTGCAAGGATGGGTCAAAACAGCCACCAGAAGCCTATCAGCGGCCCGTTAAGTGTCGCCCCCACCCTGTGGCAGAGAAAATACCTCAATGCCCTCACAGCGGGCATTGAGGTTGCCTTAAGCTACTCGTTGCACCTGCTGATCGGGTTGGTTGATATCATTTCTCTGCCAATAGACCAGCGCCGGTGGCTTGCCGCCGAGGGCTGAGTGCGAGCGCTGGTGGTTATAAAAGGTCATCCATTTCCGGATGGCAGTCTTCGCCTCCGATCCGGTCTCCCAAGCGTGCAGGTCGACCGGTCTTTTCATCGTACAATCGTCACACCCGATGCAGATAATTAACATCCGATAATGCAATATTATGGGACGTTACTATCTCATGACATACGCGGCGGTTATGGGTATAAAATTAACAAAATACGCCGATTCAGGTTGGATATTACGAAGTTTTCACCAGCGACGCGCCGCTGTTGAAAGCCTGCAAATGAACGACATGTCAGATAAGGCGTGTTCACGTTAGTCTCCCACGTCATAGCGGGATCGAACCAGATCGTCAGTGAGCAGCTGCGCTTCAACGCCGTGTTGCAAGCCGACCAGTTCCTGGTCTTGTAGGCAGGGAGTGTTGGTCTGCTCAGGACTTCCAGCTAACACGCGGGCTTCTCATGATGAACCCTCACAGGATTTGCAGCCCCTACACATAACAGGCCGCTGATTTAGTCCCGCTCTGGGAACGGCATTCTCGCATGTGAGTCATTCGCGCCCCGATCGGCCGGGGCGCCTCGCCGTTGCGCGCGGTTTGGCCCGGCATGTTCCCCTCAGGCGGCAAGCAATTTGGGCAGTCTGGCGAGGTTTCCGGCCGCCAGTGTCAGGATGAAGCGCGACCGCACACGCTCGATGCCACGGTATACGGTTTGAGCGGCCCCTCCGATGGTTTTAGCCCAGCCGAAAGCCTCCTCGATCCGTTTGCGATGCCTGAGGGACAGGGCGTAGCCCTTGTGCCGGGTGGTGCGTCCGTCGATTGCTGAATGCCGCGATTTCTGTGCGATATGCGGTGTGACACAGGCGTGGCGCAGATCGGTAACGAACTCCGCGGCATCATAACCCTTGTCGGCGCCGAGCGTCAGCCTCCGGCTCGAGCCCGGCGAATGGCGGTGGATCATATCGATCGCGGCCTGCCGCTCGGCGCGGCCCGTAGCGCGGGTGAGATCGGCCTCGACGATCAGTCCGCTGCGGTTCTCCATGAGCCCATGGCCGATGAAGCACAGCGCGGCGGCTGCGCCGGGTGCCTTCTTGTAAAGCCGCGCGTCCGGATCCGTCGTCGAGGCGTGGGTCGCATTTGAACGCTTCTCGCCCCTGAAGTCGACTTCGGCATTGCGGGGGCTGGGTTTGGTGCGGGGCATTGGGGCGATCTCGGTCGTGTTGGGCTGGTCATCGGCGGCAATGTCAAAGCTGCGCGGATCGCCGGGATCGTCATCGCCCTGCGAGCCTTCGGTCTTTGGCCGGAAGCTCTTCATCGACGCCCAAGCCTTGACCAGCGTGCCATCGACCGAGAAGTGGTCATCCGACAAAAGTGGCTTCACTTCGCGATGGGCGAGGATCGCCGCCATGATCTTGCGCGACATCTTGGTGCTCAGCAGCCGGTCGCGGTTCTTGGTGAACACCGTCGGGACCCAGACCGGAGCGTCGATCCCCAGGCCGACAAACCAGCGGAACAACAGGTTATACTGCATCTGCTCCATCAACTGCCGTTCGGACCGGACCGAATAGAGGATCTGGATCAGGCTGGCCCTGATCAACCGCTCCGGCGCGATCGAGGGCCGCCCGAAGTCGATGTAGAGCCGCTCGAACTCGGCATCGAGGCTGGCGAGCGCGTCATTGACCACCTGCAGGATCTTGCGAAGAGGGTGGCGTGCCGGGATCCGATCCTCAAGGTCCACGTAGCTGAACAGCGATCCGCTCGTCTCATCCGCTCCACGCATCTTCTCACCCCAGCATCGCGATGCTCAGGGTGAATCATGTTCCAATTCCCGCGTCGAGGCCCGACTAAATCAGCGGCCTGATAAGCAATTCGTTGCCGCAATTAGGAAGAAAAACCGGAGGAGCACGGGTTCTGGCAACTCGTCAATGGATGAGCGGCCCATGGCGAGCGATGCTGCGGGGCCGCATTTCCCCAAGCCGCATTTCGAACGGATGGATCTAAAATTCGTCCCCGTGCCGATTGTGGGGGTGATGTTCAGGGGCGGAGAAGGCTTCTCGGCAGTGCTGAATGAACGCCCGATCCATGGCCATCCCGGCATTTCGCTGAATATCGGGTTGACGTTCTGTTGCAAAGCCTCGGGTGTGCTGGCCCTGTGCGAGGCGGATGGTCGGCTATTTCGAGGCGCATTGCGGTGCCGAAAGCCACGGGTAACTTCATTTTTGACAATGCTTCGACGCGCGACAGGCTTCTGCACAACGCACCGATCGCGGGGTGCGAGAGCTGGTAGGGCTATGACTTTATTGCAGACCTAGTCGAGACAGGGCAACTGTGCTGCCCTGAGAACACACTTGGGGACGTATGCCTACCTCCTGCTCCTCTTACTCTGATGATCCGGACAGATCTCCCCGACACCGTGGCGCTGTCAGTCCCCGCCGAACAGATCGCGAGTAAAGACCTTCGCAGCGACATCATCAAGATCCTTTGTCTGGCGGTTGGCAAGGATCAGATCGCTGCCCGCCTTGAACCCGGCAAGATCGCGGATCACCCGGCTGCCGAAGAAGAGATCATCTTCGAGCGCCGGCTCATAGATCACAACTTCGATGCCCTTGGCTTTGATCCGCTTCATGATGCCCTGGATCGCACTCTGGCGGAAATTGTCCGAGCCAGCCTTCATCACCAGCCTGTAGACACCCACCACTTTCGGCTTGGCTGCGATGATGAGGTCTGCGAGGAAATCCTTGCGCGTACGGTTGGCATCGACCACCGCGCCGATCAAGTTCTGCGGCACTTCGGAATAGTTGGCCAGAAGCTGCTTAGTGTCCTTGGGCAGGCAATAACCGCCATAGCCGAAGGAGGGGTTGTTGTAATGACTGCCGATCCGGGGATCATGGCCGATCCCCTCGATGATCTGGCGACTGTCCATGCCACGCGCCATAGAATAGCTGTCAAGCTCGTTAAAGAACGCGACTCTGATCGCAAGATAGGTATTGGCGAAGAGCTTGATAGCCTCGGCCTCGGACGGGCCGGTGAAGAGGATAGGAATATCCTTTTTCTCGGCCCCGTCCGCCAAGAGCTGCGCGAATATGCGAGCGCGCTCCGACTGTTCCCCCACGATGATCCGCGACGGGTGCAGGTTGTCGTAAAGCGCCCGCCCCTCGCGCAGGAATTCCGGGCTGAACAGGATGCGGTCGGTTGCGAAACGTACCCGCATCTCCTCGACATAGCCGACCGGGATCGTGGATTTGATCACGATGGTGCCGGTCTGGTTGCAGGCCATGACCTGAGCAATCACAGCCTCGACGCTAGAGGTGTCGAAATGGTTGGAATGCTCGTCATAATTCGTCGGCGTGGAGATGATGATGTAGTCGGCATCCGTATAGGCTTCAGAGGCCGTCAGCGTTGCGGTCAGATCAAGCTTGCGACTGTTCAGGAACTCTTCGATCCCACTGTCGACAATCGGGCTTTTGCCCTGGTTGACGAGGGCGACCCGCGCCTCAGAAATATCCACCGCCACAACCCGGTGATGCTGCGCCAAAAGCACCGCATTCGACAGGCCAACATAGCCAAGACCAGCGACTGCAATTTTCATCCCAGGATTCCCTCAAATGGCTTGATGCCGTTATTTCAGTTTCACGTAACCGCTTAATATCCTCAAAGAATCCCCTGCTCCAGTTTTCACGGGGTTCTGCGTCAGAACCAGAGCCGGAACGCACAATAACCAGTCCTCTATAGCCGCGCGTGATACCAAGATAAACACCCGGATCCGGTAAGCGGGCAGCCTCTGAAACCGGTCCCTCCGCGATGGACTGAGCGCACAGTCATGCCTTCAGGGCGTGACGGCGATCATCATCTGCTCTGTTTCCGGCACTGCTGGGTCAATCAGGGCAAAGCACAGCCGCCCGGTGGCATAAGCGCAGATATCAAGCGCGATCCTTCCGGCTTGGGCAAAGGCCTTGTCAACTACATTTTGGCCATGCGCGACCCAAAGCCCGTCGGGGCGCAGCAACCGGCCGAAATCGCGATGTCCCCATTGCAAAACAACCGCCTCTGTGCCCATCGGGGCGCGCAGCCGGTCCCGCAGATCAGCCGGATCACCGCCGGTCGGGTCGATCCCATAGCTTGCGATCATCTCGAAGCCGCTATGTTTCAGCCAGGAGCGCCCGGGCTCGGCCTGATTGAGAAAGTCGATAAACATCGCCTCATGATTGCCCGCAAGCGCCAACGCGCCGCGCGCGATCTCTTCGCGCACCAGCGCCAGCACAGTTGCGCTGTCCGGGCCGCGATCAATCATGTCGCCCAGAAAGATGACCCTTGCCTGCGGGAAATGAACCTGCCTGAGCGCAAGGAAGCGGCGGTCGCCGACAAGGCAGACCGGCTCGTCCGGCACCGGTGGCGCGAGGCGCCGGCGCGCGGTCATCTTCTGCCGGGCTGTCGTGCTGTCGGAACCCAAGGGTCATCACATGGCTTTCCTGCGGAAGGCCAGCAAAAACGCCAGCCCTTCACGCGCCTGTCAGCTTTCCGACGCCAGCCATTCCTCAAGCCGCGCCCGGAATTCCGGGCTGATGCCAGGCCCCGACAGGACCAGAACGGTCTGCCCGGCGCCGCCTTTCTCGGCCAGAAGAATACCGGGGCGCAGCTCCTGACCCTGGGCCTGCGGTAAGGCATCATGCTCTGAATGTTTCGCGCGCGAAACATTTTTGGCGCCGATCCCCACTACAGGCGCGGGTGGGGCACCGACATCGGCACTGGCAAAGCGTGAAAGCCGGTCCTGTTCCGTGGCCGCGTCCACCGACGGATCATCGCGCATTTCAACCAGAAATGTCTCTAACATGGCCGAACCTGTGTCATGCAGCCGCTTTTCCAGCGTCAGACCCAGCCGCTCCGGGATTGCAGAGGGGAAGCGCAGCACCGGATCAAGATGGTGATACAACACCAGGAAGGAACCGATCTTTGAACGGCGTGACCGGCTTGCATTGGCAAAGAGCCGGCGCAGCGCATCGCGCTCGGTCGGAAACACCCCCTGTTCGACCGCGCGGGCAGCAATCCGCGCCCGCTCGTAATAGGAAAGACCGGCGCGGATCTCGTTTTCCTCGACCATCGCGATATAGGCATCGGCGGCGGATTCAGGTTTGCGCACCAATGCCAGCACATGGTCAAAACGGTCATTTCCGCTGGCACAGAGCCTTTTCAGCGCTGTCAGCCGCCGCCAGCCCGAGATCAGCCCATAGCGCCCGGGGGCGATCTCGCTGACCTCGACCGGATTGCGCTGGCCATGTTCGGCAATCGACGAGATAAGACCCGCAAGGTCCTCTTCATCAAGGTCGATCCGGTCGCGCACCAGATGATCCGCCTCGATCCCGGCCAGGGGCAGGCGCAACACAAGCCGCCCCTCGGCGCGGGCCCGGCTCATGGCTTCTGAAATCTCGCTAAGCGCGGCCTCGGCAGCCGATTCCGCCGCCACCCGCGCAATGGGAGGAGGCGCGCCGAAACTGCCTGCCCCCGGCGGCGGCAACGCGGCCTTCACCTCGGGCGCCACGCCTTCAGAAACGTCACTGACATGGCTGTTTTCATCTGTCTCCGGCGCAATTATTGCCGGGCCAAGCCGCTTGCGTCTGGCCATATCAGCCCCCTCTCAGCAAATGTTTCGCGCGCGAAACATATCCCTCATTCCCCGGCAGAAGCCGCCCGCTCATCGCGGCGCCAGATGGCATAAAGCAGCCGCTTGAATTCGGCCCAGGTGGTGTCAAAGGTCTCGCGGCCCCGGATATAGGTCTCCCGGTTGAAGTCGCGGTAATCGGCTTCATAGATGCCATTGACCTGTTCGCCCGCCTGGCCGATCAGCGCGGTGAATTCCTGCCGCTGCGGGCTCATGGCGCCGCCAAGCCAGGTCTGCATGAACGACGCCATCTCGGCCTGCTGCGCGCCGTCATAGCGGGTGATCACCGCGCGCACCGCATCCCATTCAAAGGCCAGCTCCTCGCGCCCCAGGGCACGGGCGGCGATATTCTCCCCCTCCTCGATCGAGGCGAAGGTGGAATGGAGCATGTCGAAAAACCGCCCCGTGGAGTCGAACTCGAGGAAAGAGGCCCCGGTCGGCACCAGCAGCATATCCGCCGCCGCAAGACCATTGATTGTCAGATAGCCAAGCGCCGGCGGGGTATCGAGGAAGATCAGGTCATAGTCATCCAGGAGCCCGCTTTCCGCGAAAATGTCAGTCAGCGCATCCCAGAGCTTCCAGCCGCGTGACTGCATCCTCCAGACCGGGATCTGGAACTCGGCCCAGTAAAGGTTCAGCTGCGCCCCGATCAGGTCGATATTCGGCCAATGGGTCTTTTGCACCACGTCGCGCGGCTCGGTCTTCAGCGCTTCCGACAAAGTGGCATCCAGCGCCAGCGGCGCATCGCCGCGTTCGACCCGGGCACGGTTGTCGTTTTGCAGATGGCGAGCATAATGGCGCGCGATCAGCGGGAAGGCGGTGCCCCATTCATCGGCAACCCTGCCGCCGAAGATCGAGGTCATCGAGCCCTGGGCATCGAGATCGACCACCAGCACCTTGTAGCCATCCAGCGCCGCCGACATCGCGAGATGGGCACAGGTCGAGGTCTTGCCGACACCGCCCTTGAAATTCGCCACGGCGACAATCTTGGCCGGCAGGCCCTTCGGGCGGTAGGGCTGATAGTCGCGGTTCTTCGCGCCTTCAGCCGCGAACCAGACGCGCAGCCGCAGCACCTCGTCGAGCGTGAACCATTTGGCCCCCCCCTCGGTTTCGGAGCGGCCCTGGGGCAGATCGGGATTGCTCTTCAGCACCCGGCGGAAATGTCCCTGGGCAACGGGGATCAGATAGCGGGTGATTTCCCAGGTCGAGAAGAGGCGCAGGTTTTTTCGCCCCTCCACCCCGAGGCCGCGTGTGGCAAGCTCATCGCGCCCGCGGGCCGCCAGACCTGCAATCCGTGACAGCTCGGCGGTGCCAACGGGCGGGCCAAGGCGTTGCAGCTCCTGATCGGGCGAGATGTTGAAATAGGGGGGCTGGGCGGGATCCGCCTCGCGGCTCGATTCGCGGGCCATTGCTGCCTCATGTGCGTGTTTTTCGCCAGCATACAGCAAAACATGCAACATGGAAGCAAAGAGCACACATCTGCCGCAGTTCTCTATATTTCATAGCAAAATCAAAATGCTAGGGTTGCATCTGAGGCCGATGTCCTGGATGCGCCTTCAGGCCCTGTCTGATCTTTCTCAGTTAGTATCATGTTATTATAATAGTTAAGGCGCATAATTCTTATATCTATCTCATTGATACTTAATGAAATATCCGGATCTGAAAAGCCCATAGCGACTCTGAAACCACGACAGGGTGACTCTGATCCCACGCCCGGGTGACTCTGATCCCACGATCCCGCCGGAGATTTTTCCTCGCCAAACCGACCACCTGTGGATAAGTTAAGCGTCAATGAAACCACGAAGCGCAAAGCGGCCTCCGGAGGGGCCCTGAGGCCCTGGCAAAGGCCATGGTGTTTCGTGGACAAACCCCTGTCAGCACCGCAAAGGGCGGCAGGCAGAGCGGGCGTCAGGCCCGCCATATGAGACCCCGGCAGCGGGGCTGAGGCGAGAGAGGCAGGCGGATGACAGGACCGGGATATGGGGCGGGGGCTCTCCCCGTGCAGGGCGCCACATGGCTGCCTGACCGCCGCGCAGAGGCGGGGTTTTTCATTTGCGATCTGTTCGATGTGCTGCCCAAAGACGATATGGCCAGCATGGAGCATCCGATCTTCTCGCTCTCGACGCGGCCCGACCGGCGTATCCTGAGCTATGAGAGGAACGGGGCAGAGATCACCGTGGTGCCCTCGGTCAGGGGGCTTGCGACGCTCTTTGACAAAGACATTCTGATCTATTGTATCAGTCAGCTGATGGCGGCGCTGAATGCCGGGCGCGAGATCAGCCGGCATCTGCGGCTGACCGCGCATGACCTGCTGGTCGCGACCAATCGCGAGACGAGCGGAGACGGCTATGCCCGGCTGCGTGAGGCCTTTGAGCGGCTGGCGGGCACCCGCATCACCACCAATATCGCGACCGGTGAGGGGCCCGAGGTCACCACCGGCTTTGGCCTGATCGAAACCTGGCAGATCGTGCGCGCGACCAAAGGCGGGCGGATGGTGCAGGTGGCGGTGACCTTGTCGGAATGGCTCTTCCGGGCGGTGCTGTCGAAATCGGTGCTGACACTGTCGCGCGATTATTTCCGGCTCAGAAAACCGCTGGAGCGGCGCATCTATGAGCTGTCGCGCAAGCATTGCGGCCGCCAGCCGGAATGGCGGGTCTCGATGGCCGTGCTGGCGCAGAAATCGGGCTCTGCCAGCCCGCTCAGGGTGTTTCGCAAGATGATGCGCGATATGATCGCAAGCGATCCCTTGCCCGATTACAGCCTTGCCGAGGAGCCGGGCGATATCCTGCGGGTGACGCGCCGTGATCTTGTGGTGCTGCCCGGCACCGGCCCGGTGCTGAAAGAGGCCACGATCAGTGCGGCGCGGGCGCTGATGCCCGGCTGGGACATCTATGCGCTGGAGGCGGAATGGCGCGAGATGTGGGCGCGCTCCGGCCGGCCGCGGCTGCGCTCGGCCGATGCGGCCTTCCTTGGATGGCTGAAGAAGCGGATCTAGCTTAAAGGCACCTAGATTTTTAACGGTAATCCTCCCCATGGTTAAGGGGCTGCATAAGTAGAATTTTCTCGTAGCGTGAGCTGAGGAGATTTGAATGAGAAAGAGCCGTTTCACGGAACCGCAGATCATGGCTGTGCTTCGCCAAGCTGAGAGCGGTGTGGCCGTGCCTGAACTTTGCCTGGGTCACCCCATCGGTGCAGCCCCGGCAGGCATATCTCGGGCGGATGGTGACGATGACGCGCAACTGCGCGGGCACGATATCGAGACGTTCGGTGCGGTCCTCGCCGATCCTGTGCAGGGGACCGCAGCCGCAGGGGCAGTCGAGGTTCTCGGGCTCGATGACCACCTCAATGCGCGGCAGCGCGGTCGGCAGGTTGCCGATCGTGCGCTTGGGCGCGGGTCGGGGCGCTGCGTCATCCGCCCTGCTTCCGCGCGCGTCCTTCTCCGCCTCGACTTCGGCGAGCGCGATCGACAGCTCCTCGAAGGCCAACTGCCGCTCGTCCTCGGAGAGCTTTTCCGACCGCTTGCCATGCAGAGCATGGTTCAGCTCGGCGATCAGATGCTCCTGCCGGCGCGTGATCTCCCGAAGCGCAGTGACCTCCTCGATCAACGCGAGCGCCGCCACGCGTTGCGCGACAGGCAGGGCAGAGAGATCCAGGGCGGGGGCAACTGACATGGGGGAAATCTACCACGAAGCATCCACAAAAACACACAAAAACAGAGCGTTGATCTATTCCGCTGCAGCGGGCGGCCGCGCCTCCAGCGCCTTAACCCTGCGCCAGTCGAGCCCGGCAAACAGTGCCTCAAACTGCGCATGGTTCAGCGACATCAGGCCATCCTTGACGGCGGGCCAGGTGAAGCTGCCACCCTCCAGCCGCTTGTAGGCCATCACCAACCCGGTGCCGTCCCAATACAAAATCTTCAACCGGTCCGCACGGCGCGACCGGAACACAAAGACCGTGCCGGTGAACGGATCCTTGCGCAGCACCGACGACACCAGCGCGGCCAGCCCATCATGGCCCTTTCTGAAGTCGATTGCCTTCGTCGCGACCACGATCCGGACCCGGTTCGACGGAAAGATCATGCGTCTGCCGTCAGCGCATGCACGACCGAAGAAATCCGATCTGCCGAGGCCCCGGCCTCCAGACGGATGATCACAGCGCAGAAGACGATCTCCACCCTGTCCAGAACAGGGGCTGCGACAGCGGGCGCGTCTTCACCCGGTCCAAGCATCAGCGTCGCGAACTCAACCGCGCCCTCCGGCGCGGGCAGAACAAGCCGCCCCTTCCGAGCCATCGTCCGCCATGACGACACATGGTTCGCCGGAACTCCGTGTCGCCGCGCCACGCTGTTCACCGTCGCGCCTGGCACCAGCGTCTCCGCAACGATCCGCGCCTTCACCTCATCCGGCCACCGCCGGTTCCGACGCTCCCGACCGCCGGCCGGGAGAACCTCCAGTATGCTCTCCATGGAGAACCTCCGTCCTGATAATCATGCACCTCCAATGAGGCGATCAGGACTGAGGCTGGAAGGTGGGGTGCTGACAGCGCTTACGTCCCAAGCGGAAGGCCCGAACATTGTCTACGAGGTCAGAAAGCTGCCTCCACGGCTCACCAGAGAGAGGTCCTTCCGCTCGGGTTCACCCCCACCGAAGAAGGGGCGATAGGGTTCGCCGGATTTGATCACGGCGTGAATGGTGCGCGCCATCTTCGCGGCGATGGCGGTGTAGGCCTTGCGGCGCAGGTCCGGGTTGTGGCGATCCTGCGCGATGTAGCGTTCGAACTTGTCGCGAAAGCTGTTCGCGCGATGCAGCACCGCGGTCTGTCCCGCCATCCAGAGCGTCCGGCGCAGGCGGGCATTGCCATACTTCGAGATCCTGCTCCGCCCTCGAAACAAGCCGGACTGCACCGTCGCAAGGTCCATCCCGCAGAACTTCAGGAATTGCCGGTGATGCCGAAAGCGGCGCAGGTCGCCGGCCTCGGCCAGGATGGTCAGGGCGTTGATCGGGCCGATGCCCGGCACCGAGGTAAGCAGCCGATAGTCGGGGTGATCCCCGAGCAGCGCCACAGCCCTTGCTTCGATCTCGCTGCGCTGGCGCATCAGGCCGCGCCCCTCCGCCAACACCATCCGAAACATCCGCAGCGCGTCCGACTCTGCGGCGACCGGCAGCCCGACCGAGCACCGTGCGGTCTCGTAAATGTCTGAGATCAATGCAGCCTTCGCTACCTTCTTACCCACGACGCCCCATGCGGCGGCGGTGAAGTCATCCTTGTCCATTGCCGTGATCATGTGGGCCGAAGGGAACATCTCAAGGAAGGCCAAGAACCATTCGCTGCGGGTGCTCCGCTGGAAACGTGCCGCCTCGGGGAAGTAGAGCGGGAGGTAATGCCCCAGTATCCGATGCCAGAGTTCGGTCTTGGCGCGCGATACGACCTCATGAGTCATCGAGAGCTCCTGGATATTGGCGATCCCGGCGCGGAGCGGATCATGAAAACCTGGGTGGCGCCGATCTGGAGCATGTGCAGGATGACCTGCGCGTCTTTGGGATCATTCTTGTCCCAGCTGTTGTGTAGCGCCTCACGCGTTCTGGCCAAGGCGACCGAGGAGATGAGCTTCACATCGAAGCCGGCCATGCCGAGCTGGTAGATCAGCGCTCGGTGATAGTTACCGGTCGCCTCGAACCCGATCTGCACCGGCCGCGCGTAATCGTTCAGGATGGCGATCAGCCGCTGGAAATCGTCGAGCGTGTCAGTGATCGTCAGTCGCCGCCGCCGGGTCTTGCCGGGGGCCGCGATCAGCACCTCGTGGCGGTGCTTGGAAATGTCGATGCCTACCAGAACACGGGCATCGGCAGTATGCTCGAACTTGGTCATAGGCGGTCTCCTCTGTGGTGGGTGGTTCGCAACACCACCATAGAGACCTGAGCGCCGGTTATGGCCGCACGCTGCGCAGTTCGCAGGCTCCGCGCGCGGCCATAACCTCCAAGCGGACCGTTGTTCACGACGTGCTATGGCCCGGAATACATCAGCTCTACGCTGATGATCTGGGCTGAGAAGCAGGGTATCGCCCTGAACCACATCCAGCCCGGGAAGCCCCAGCAGAACGCCTACGTCGAGCGTTACAACAGAACGGTCCGGCATGAATGGCTGGACCTCTACATCTTTGAAACTATCGAGGAGGCGCAACAGATCGCAACCGACTGGCTATGGACTTACAACAATGAGCGCCCCAACATGGGCATCGGCGGCATCAAACCCGCCCAGAAACTGAAGATGGCTGCCTGAAGTCTACTTCTGCGCCCCGTTAAAACGGGGGAGGATTACCCCCCAGATCTACGACATGCTCACGTGGGAGTACCCCCTCACAGTGTAACCGGTACAGCGCTTACAGAAAGACAAAGCCAAACATTATTCATGCTCTTCGCGATGCTTTAGCCAACACGTGTTTGATATAGGGCCAAACAAAATAGATAAAAAATGCCAGGAAAATAAATCGAGAAGTGGTGCGAGCAGAATAGGTAGGAAGAAGATAGAAGACGTAAATATAGAAAACTGCTAAGGGAAGATAATATGCAACAGGTAGCGAAAACTCCCAACGCACTGTAGCGCGCATAGCAAGAAAAAGAACGAGAAAGTACAGAATTTGTATGGGCAGTGAAAAATGCAAGACTTCACCAAATGCACCCATCGGGACATGTGGTGCAAACTTAGCCTTATCAGAATCACGAAACGTGTCGAAGCCGTCGATGGTAGATAAAAGTGGGGAAACCGATCCAATTTGATATCGCTGTGAAAACGAGGGAGATATCAATATAGAGTTCGCAACGTTTAGAGCGCCTTCAAAAGTATTAATCAGAATACCGCGCAACGCAAACGGCACATCAGAAAGCGAAAACGAGAAAAACTGATTTGACAAAACACTGAAACCAAAGTGATCGCCTCCCCGACCGAAAATAACCTGAATAAACGATATCAGCGCGCACAGAATCAAAAGATAGAAGCCCGTGCGTGAAAGTGCACCTCTGCCAAAAATTCTTACAGCAATGGCGACACTA
Source organism: Rhodobacter sp. 24-YEA-8 (assembly GCF_900105075.1). Taxonomy (NCBI): domain Bacteria; kingdom Pseudomonadati; phylum Pseudomonadota; class Alphaproteobacteria; order Rhodobacterales; genus Rhodobacter; species Rhodobacter sp. 24-YEA-8. Next base: position 10,816 of record NZ_FNSK01000007.1, on the reverse strand, counting down.
GAAAAATATATAATCAACCACCTCGAGTTCCCAATATAAAGCAAAAGAACGGCATAAAACCACAGGAAAAAAAATAAAAATCCCAGTGCAATTCTTCCATTGAATATCAATATAACGCCAAGCATTCCGGATAAAAGGCCAACAATTCGGAAAGCCTGATGGTATACAATAGTAAATTCATTGGAAAGACCAACATCCTCAGCTGTCTTAATTGTAAGATAATTAGTGTTATACCAAAGTACGGATTTATCCATGTCCAGAAAATGCAGAAGCGTTGCGCAACAAAGAGCAGCACCAGCTACACCCAAAGATTTCGCAGATGCGGGACTGCTCAAGAACTCACGCAACCGATAAATCGCAAGCTTCAGCCCCCCCCCGCTCATCACATTTCGGTAAGCATATCTTTTAATATCAAAACAAGACATCACGCAGAGCGATGATAGAAATGAAAAGAAGACAAGTGTATCAATTAAAATAGAATCAAGATTCTCCATAGGCATTGCCGAAAAATAAATCCCAGCAGACATAAAGTCAAACTTTGTGAGGCCTTGGAGGTTCACCCAGAACAGCAAAGAACACGATATGAAGTTACTTAGGGCGAGAAAGCTGACAGGAGCAATCATCCCTAAGCGAACCCTCACAAAGCTAAAGCACGCATAAAGGTACAGCAGGAAAATTAAATCGATCAACTCAGCACCAATCGGTCAAGAACATCAAAATGACCTGAGGAAATAACTGCCAGACTAGGCACGATTTGATCTAGTCTTTCTTTGATTCTATAAGCGCGTTGAGAAAAATCCGCCTCAAAAACAGACGCGCAATCATCTGGCGCGACGTAGCATTCACTTTGCAGGTCAAGCTGGTGAAGCTGGTCGCGGACCTTACCTCTGCCGCCCACGCTCATAAAGGGTATCCCGTAGGACATAGCAGTTAATCCAATATGCAGCTTCGAAGAAACTACAAAATCAACGGTTCGGATCAAGTCTCTGAATTCAAGGCAATCTTTATAAGGTGTATATAGCTCGCCTGAAAGATCGCCCTTCCACTCATAAGATAGCCCAGAGCTAGGGAGATGGGAGTTTGAAATGACAATCTTCGCATCGGGAAGATGCCTATGTAAATATGATACAAATGACCTTCCAAAAGATGCGTGCCTCTGATGCAGGTTAAGTAAAATCTTGGGCCTCTGAAATCCCCACTTCGCAGGCTCATGCCCAAAGTGATGTGCTGCCCCTATCAAAACATCAGGAATAAATTCCGCACCAACACTCTTGCTCCCGAGGATTTCGACATCCTTCATTAACCTAACTGTCCCGCCTAGCATCAAGGGGCTTGTAAACAGCCGGCGCCGTGTCCACGCAACATCCGAAAAGCTCGATATTCCATCGCTACCAATTGATGTGAAGCAAACAGGCGTTCCATACCTAGAAATCGCTCTGAAAAGCGATATGTAACGAGCCTCAATCTTTCGCGGAGCCGCCTTTAGAAGAATACGAGCAATTTGCGCCTCTTTGAGGACTGCTCCACCGCCCAACACCACCACATCAGCATTTTTTACGCCAGAGTAAATGTCATTGCAAACCACAAGGCCGTTTAGACTTGCCTCCGTTTCTTGCAACCCAAAGACCTCAACAGTATGGCCGGCTTGTGAAAATTTCTTGGCAAACAGTATTGCCATTAGGTCGTCACCGAAGTTGCCTTGCTGGTACGCGCCCCACAGAAGTATTTTCATTTTCACATCCTTCGCTTCTGAATTGAGGACATCATTAACACAGAAATAACAACATTGGAAACAATTGACGCCAAAACCATTGCATACACCATAATATCATCAATCAGAAGCCAAACGATCAACGTTGACAGAAAGAATGAGATGACACTTGAGAGCGCAACAATGAAAGATTTTCCAGATGCAAGCATGGCCTGAACCAACGCGCCAGAAATAGTAGAGGATACAAGTACAGGCACGAATATCGCATTAATTAAAATAGCATCCGAACTTCCTTTAAGATACGATGGCAGCATGTCAGTGTACGAAGCAATGCCGCACATTAAGCAAAAAATGCAGATCAGAATGCTAAATAAGAATGACATCTTTTGACGTCGGAATATAACAGAAATACTGACGCATCCAGTTCCTAACAGAGCCACTAGATCTGGAAATTCTATTCTCCTGGCCATTCCAACTAGATTATTAGACGCATTAAGTACATTTCGAGAAAGGATAAATGCCGCGGCCAACTCCGGAGAGAACAGCATCATTGCGAAGTATATTTGCACCCTGCCATTTAGCTGCCCTGGAAGTTGCGACAGAAATGCCCCGCCCCCAATTCTCAAAGCCATCAATATATCCCGCACGCATATACGTGCAATGCGCAAATTATAAAAAATTCGACTTACAACAATTTGCAGGATAACCGCGATCAATGATCCCGCGCCAAACGAAAGACCAAGGAATATTCCGAAGAATGATGGCGAGACATCGTAATTCGACAGGGCAATAGTAGCTGCACTCACAAAGACCCAAGGGATGGATAGAGATAGACCGGACCATCCTTGGAGCCGTTGGCCATCAAGAACGCCAGTTTGGTTAAATATCCAGAAAAACAAGCATGCGATAGAAATTAATATGAACCTCTCAGAAAGAGGATCCTCTGCAAAACCCAAGTTTCTTCCAAAAATTCCAACACATAATAGCAGGGAGGCCCAAGATATAAGCCGTATTAATATAATGGAAAAAATTGACTTCAACACTTCGTCGGATGCGCCAATCCCAGTGTCTCGGCACAAGTTTCTATCTATCGCAACTTGGCGAGAAAGATAGATCTGTCCACCCATATCAATGATCAATAAGGATAGGGTGACCACTGACATTCCAAATCCGACAGCAGATGCCGTTTCATATTTCTCATTGGAGAGCAAATAAAATGATGCAATTAAAAAGCTGCCTTGGCCAAGGAGATATCCAATTCCAAGTCCAATAAGGTTTACAATTTTTTTCTTTGCGATCATAATGCTGTAAACTCTGCAGCGATTAGATCATTGTAAGCACGGGTGTCCCTTTCCTTCATTATCCGGAATGCCTCCGTATTCGCATTTATAGCGGCACGCCGGGATAAAGGGTCGGACAACTGCGCGATCATTTCATTAAGCTTCGCAACAAGTTCAATCACCATATCTTTTCTGGCTTGTAACTTAATCAGATCGTGATGTGAATCAGATATAGTTTCCGCGATACAAGCATGATCTGTCGCGATTACTGAGCAGCCTGCCGCTAATGCCTCCATCAGAACATTTGGCTGTGCTTCTAGCTTGTATGTGGTGGGAAAAACCAAGATATCAGAATTTTCATAGAATTCCTGTTTTTTATCTCCTGAGATGTGCCCGAGTATATTTACTTTCTCACCAACACTATTTCTTAGATCCACTAGCCAGGCAGATGCGTCACTGTCATTCGCCTCGCCTCCCACCGCAAAAGTTACTTCCGGCGAGCTCTTAGAAACACTTTTGAATGCCTCAACTACAATGTCGAATCCTTTATCATAATTCAAATTGCTAAGGAATCCAACTTGAATACAATCTCTTTCAGGGCGACCGCTGCCTGCTTCATTTATTCGCACATCGCAGGTGGCAGCATTTCCGATCACAACAGATCTAATCTTCGGGCAAATATAGCGTTTGAAAGCGCTCTCCATTCCTACAGTAAGGAATATATGACTGCCAGAGGTTCCAATAATTCTATTAAATATCTTTAAAAGCCAGCCTCCATTTGAAATATTGTGAAAATTTCGATGATGCATCCATACTGACTTTACGCCTCTGCACTTAAATGACAGGGCATATGCGATATTATAAAATAGCCCAAACCCCCCATCCGGAACAATATAGACAACGGTCGACGAGTCTGCTGACTTTAGAATAGAGGCTACATTTATAAAGGTGAGGTATGCTCTATCGAAGTGATAGCGAAGGGACCTTTTATGCGCAGATCCGGTCTTAACATTGGTTTCAATGCAAATGACTGGCACGTCATTTTTTTTGATTCCTTCGGCCCATATTAGGGTATTTTTTGCAGCACCATTATGCGGCGGGGGGAAGGGGCCAACAACAATAACTTTTTTCATGATCTTGTCGTGATACATTGTTCACTCCCTTGTGTCGTCACTTGTCGGTGCATGATATGCATCAGTAAATCAAGACCTGACTTGACCCTGATTTATATACCATTCGTAGGTGTCCCTAATTCCGCTCTTTAAGTCTATTTTATATTTCCATCCCATATTGTTAATTCTATCAACACTCATTAATTTCCTCATCGCTCCATCGGGCTTAGTGGTGTCAAAGGAAATACCGCCACAGTAGCCAACTACATCTGCAATTATTTTTGAAAGCTCCAGAATTGAATGATCAATCCCCGTTCCAACATTAATGTGGCTAAGCATTGGCTGTGTGTTGCGATCATAAACAGATTTTTCCAGACCCAAAATGAAAAGAGACGCTTCTGCCATATCATCTACATGAAGAAATTCACGACGAGGCTTTCCAGACCCCCAGATCATCACTTCATCCACGCCCTGCTGCTTTGCATCATGAAATCTTTTGAGAAGCCCGGGAACGACGTGCGAGTTATCAGGGTGATAGTTATCTCCTGGCCCATAAAGATTAGTCGGCATCACTGATCTATAATCGACCCCATATTGCCTGTTATAACTTTCGCAAAGTTTAATCCCTGCTATTTTAGCAATCGCATATGGTTCGTTTGTTGGCTCTAGTTTGCCTGTAAGTAGTGCACTTTCACCGATCGGTTGATCAGTGAATTTTGGGTATATGCATGAGGATCCAAGTTGAAGAAGCTTAGCCACCCCGGATTTGAATGCCTGATGTATTAGATTACACTCAATAATTAAATTATCGTAGATAAATTCAGCAGGATAAGTGTCGTTTGCGTGAATGCCACCGACTTTTGCGGCTGCAACAATCACTACATCAGGCTTTTCGACATGCATAAAATCGCGCACTGATTTTTGATCTGTTAGATCCAACTCGGCGCGCGTTTTAGTAACTATTTCCAAGGGATCGCCGTGCACTTTTCGTTCTATCAACTTTCGCATGATTGCGCTGCCAACCATACCTTTATGCCCTGCAATAAAGTACTTCATGATATGCCCCCGATTATTTAGAATATAGGCCCCCGATCTTCTCGAAGGGGAGCCAATTCTCGTATCGTATCTTGTTTGAAGTTAGAGCCTTCGCTAGGCCTTAGAATACCAGTTGTATTCCTTGTACCAACGCACGAAGGCAGCGACACCATCTCGAACAGAAATCTCAGGCTGACATCCAGTTATTTTTCTATAAGTGTTGCATCGCCCAAGTAGCTAAGACTCTTAACGCTAGAACTTACCAGATGTGATGAAGGCTGTTCTCTGGTAACTACGCCTCCACACTCACCGGCACGTCATGGCCGTGGGCCTTCAGGAAGGCGTGGCGTTTTGCGACTTTCAGGTCTTCGGACACCATCTCGGAGCACATTTCCTGGACGGTGATCTCGGGCACCCAGCCGAGTTTTTCTTTTGCCTTTGCCGGATCGCCGAGCAGGGTTTCCACCTCGGCCGGGCGGAAGTAGCGCGGGTCGATGCGCATGACGACGTCGCCCGGTTTGACCGCAGGCGCATTATCGCCCGAGACCGAGACCACGGTGGCGATTTCGTTCACGCCCTCGCCGGTGAAGGCAAGTTCGATCCCCAGTTCCTGCGCCGACCAGGTGATGAACTGGCGCACCGAATATTGCACGCCGGTGGCGATGACGAAATCTTCCGGGCTGTCCTGTTGCAGCATCATCCACTGCATGCGGACATAGTCTTTTGCATGACCCCAGTCGCGCAAGCTGTCGATATTGCCCATGAAGAGGCAGCTTTCCAGCCCCTGGGCGATATTCGCGAGGCCGCGGGTGATCTTGCGGGTGACAAAAGTCTCGCCGCGGCGCGGGCTCTCATGGTTGAAGAGGATGCCGTTGCAGGCATAGATGCCGTAAGCCTCGCGGTAATTCACCGTGATCCAATAGGCGTAGAGCTTGGCCACAGCGTAAGGAGACCGGGGCCAGAAGGGTGTGGTCTCGCGCTGCGGGGTCTCTTGCACCAGGCCATAAAGCTCGGAGGTCGAGGCCTGGTAGAAACGGGTTTTCTGCTCGAGCCCGAGGAAGCGGATCGCTTCCAGAAGACGCAAAGTGCCGATCCCGTCGACATCGGCGGTATATTCGGGGGCCTCGAAAGACACGGCCACATGGGATTGCGCACCGAGATTATAGACCTCGTCGGGCTGCACTTCCTGCATGATGCGGGTCAGGTTGGAACTGTCGGTCAGATCGCCGTAATGCAGCCGGAAATGCGCGTTCGAGACATGCGGGTCCTGGTAGATGTGATCGACACGCTGCGTGTTGAAAGACGAGGCACGGCGCTTGATCCCATGCACCTCATAGCCCTTTTCCAGCAGGAACTCGGCGAGGTAAGAGCCGTCCTGGCCTGTGATGCCGGTGATAAGGGCCTTTTTCATGTCTGTCTCGTTCTGTTGATCAGAGGGGCTTCCGTCGCTTTGGCGACAGGAGGTGCAATGGGTCGGGGCTGGCCGGTCAGGTCATGGGCGGCAATGCGGAAGCGCTCGAGAATGCGCTTATTGTCCCAATGTTCCAGAGCGCGGGCCCGGGCGGCGAGCCCGCAGGCCTCGCGCTGCCGGGGGTTGTCGAGCAGCGCGGAAATCGCCTCTGCCAGTGCTGCCGCATCGCCGGGCGGCGTGACACTGCCGCATTCTGCGATCTCATCGGCCAGCGCGGTGCCCGGCTCGGCGGTGGCCAGAACTGGGCGGCCCGAGGCCAGCATATTCGTCAGCTTCGACGGCAGCACCGATTCCGACACCCCGGCGATCTGGGGCAGGAGATGAAGGCTGGCGAGGCCAAGCAGATCCCCCAGCCGGTCCAGCGGTTGCAGCGGGAAGAAGGAGATATTGTCGAGCCCTTCGGAGAGCGCTTTCAACTCGTCAAGGAAAGGCCCCTGGCCGCAGATCACAAAGCGCAGATCCTTGCGATGGGCAAGCCGGCGCGCCACATCGGGAAGGATCTCAAGACCCTGTTTATTGGCGATATTGCCGGAATAAAGCAGCACATGCTCTTCGATGATACCAAATTCTTCGCGGTAGGGCGAAGGGCTTGTCAGGGGCGTGACATCATCAAGCCTGGCCCAGTTACGCAGCTCGAAAATGCGGCCGGGCGGCAGACCTTTTTCCGACAATTTGCGCAGCATCGGGCCCGAGATCGTGCTGACCTTGTCAAAGCGCCGATGGATCCAGCGGTCGAATTTCTGCGCAAGGCGGCCGGCAAAGCTTGTAGGTTTCAGAAGGCCGGTGGCAAAGGCGGCCTCGACCTCGAAATCCTGGACATGCAGCCAGCATTTCGCCCCCGAAAGCCTCGCCAGCGCCCAGGCAAAGGGCGCGGGCAGCAGCGCCGGCGCGATTACCAGAACCATATCGGGGCGCCCGATCAGGGTTTTCCAGGCCAGAACCGGGAAAGCGGTCAGGGCGAAGCTAGCATGATGCATGATGCGCTTCGCGCCACTGGGCTTTGCCGGCACATAATGCGGGCAGCGGATATAGCGGACCCCCGAGGGCAATTCCCCACGGCTCCAGAAAAAGCGCGAATGGCCGGGAAACACTTTCCAGTCCGGATAATAGGGCTGGGCCGTGACCACGCTGACCTGATCGCCAGCCTCGGCCATGACCTCGGCAAGGCCCGTCGTATAGATCCCCGTCGAAATCATCTCGGGAGCGAAGTTTATACCCAGTATCAGCAGCTTCATAATCTTATCCCAGACGGCAGGCCAAAATATGCTCTGGCCGCGTGCCGGCTGCCGGGCTCACAGGTGAGTGCTGCATCTCGATAGGGGTCATCTTCATAGTATCCTCAGGCGCGCATCACGAGCCGGATCGAGGACAGAACCACGAAAGTGACAGGCCAGATCGCGCAGAGGGTAAAGCCGATCATGCGAAACAGCGGCGAGGAGATCCCGCTGCTCTGCTGTTCGCGATAGGTCAGCGCGAGCGCAATCAGCGAAATCAGAAGATAGAGCACAATCGCCCCCTGGAACATCATTGTCTCTGTCATGCCATGTCCTCGCTTATTTCCCGGTCGCGCGCAGCACGACCCTGATGGTTTTCAGGATAAGGCCGCAGTCACCCCGAAAACTCAGGTGATGCTCGTAATCTTCGTCGAATTGCGCCCTTGCCCGGAAAGAGACAGCATTGCGGTCCGAGACCTGCCAGGGGCCGGTCAGGCCGGGACGCAACCGGTAATAGGCCTGGCCCGGATAGAGGTCTTTCTGATCCAGCATCATCGGGCGCGGGCCGACAATGCTCATATTGCCACGCAGCACATTCCAGAGCTGTGGCAATTCATCAAACGAAGTCTTGCGGATCAGGCGGCCGATCCGGGTGATGCGGGGGTCCTGATCCAGCTTCTGATTGAGATCCCATTCGCGCCGGAGCTTCGGATCCCGGGCGAGACAGGCGGCAAGGGCCGTATCGGCATCCCGCACCATCGAGCGCAGCTTCCACATGCGGAAGGTCCGGCCGTCTTTGCCAATTCTGGTCTGGCTGTAGAAGGGGGATCTGCCGATAAGCAGCGCAAGCACAACCAGCACCGGCACTACAACAGGGATGAGGAACAGGGCCAGAAAAAAATCCAGAAAGCGTTTGCCGTAAGAACGGTAAAAGCCATGCCTGGTGGCGCCTGCTAATGGAATCGGGGTCCGTTCAGCGGAGGTCTTACAGGATGTCGACAGGGCTCCGTCGGCCATGGGAGGTCCTAAACAAGTTATTTTTCGATGTAGCAAAAAAAAACTTGCTTACCAAAGCGCAGAACAGGGAAAGAGCCCGCACAATCTGGGCTCAGCGCACAGCTTTTAATCGTTCCCGATTATTTATCAACGCCCCTTCTTGTCACAGATTGTGACGCTGGCACCAGCCAATGCCGCAATCCTCGTCATTTTACAACCATTTTTAAACCATTAATATGACAGTGCCCTTGCGCGCGCAGCGCCAGAGCGGGCTGGCGGTATCTTTGTGCAAAAAGCCGGGCATCTGCCCGGCTTTTGTTCAGTTTTCGGTCAGATTGTTCAGCGGAACCGTGATCAGGCTGGGCGTGATCTGCGAGATGACGCGGTCCCATTTGGTGACCGGCTGCTGCGCGATATAAACCACGTCATTCGGGCGCATCTCGAAACGTGTCGCCAGCATCAGGCCGGCTGCGGCACCGGCATCAAGATGCCAGGCGGTCAGGGCGCCGAATTCACGCGGATCCGCCGAGCCGCGCAGCACATAGATCTGTCTTGGATTGCCGGTCTTGGCGATGATGCCGCCCTGATCGAACAGGGCATCGGCAAGGCTTGCGCTCTGGTCATAGGGCAGAGCCCAGCGACCCTGTTTGCCGACCTCGCCGGTCAGATAGACATAGTCCCGCTTCTCGGCCCCAAGCTCGAGCCTTGTGTTGAAATTCGCGCGCTGCTCTTCCAGCTCAGAGCGGCGGATACCCACTTCCTGGCTGAGTGCGGTGATGGCCGAAGAGCGCGCGCCCTGCAAAGCGAGCTGTTCGGAAAAATAGGCCTCAGCGCGGGTCAGATCATAATCGCTGTCGACAAAGACCGTATCGCCATCAAGGAGACGAGTTTTCTGGTAGCTCTGGTTGCGCAGGAATTCGGTGACCGGGATCTCGTAAAGCGAGCCGGCGCGGTAGATGCGGATCACTGCAGATTCCCGGTCAGGCGCGGCGATGCCGCCCACCGCTGCCAGCGCCGTATCCAGCGTCAGCGGCGTCAGCGTGACCGGTGCCACGCCCGGCTTTGCCACCGCGCCACCGATCGGCACTTTGCGGGCGTTGAATTCGGCCACTTCGAGGCTGAAGCTCGGATCCATCTGGCGCTCGACAAGGCGCTGGAACACCGCCGCTTCGGCATCCTCCAGCGTCATACCCGCGATGCGGACCCGGCCGACATCGGGAATGGCGATCGCGCCATCATCCTGGACGGTATAGCCTTGGCGATTGTTTTGCGCGGCCAGGAGGCCCGAAAGCTCGGCCACCGAATTGGCGGGCGCCTTGGTCGCGAGCAAAACCACATCCCCGACACCCACCTGATAGGGGGTCGCCGCGACAGCAGGCGGCAATCTGGTCGCGGGCACGCCCTGGCGTTGTTCGGGGAGGTTCGCGGGCTGAGGCAGGCCGCGCGCCATTGTGCCATGGGTGCCGGCCGTCGCGCTGAAGGCTGCAGGCAGCGCCCGCGGGCTATAGGCCTGCTGATTGGCGGCCAATGTGGTTTCGGGCGTCAGGCCGATCACCCTGACCTTGGTGCCGTCCACCACACCTTCGCGGATACTGGTGCTTTGATAGGCAATGCCGCAGCCCGCCAGCGACAGCGCAAGCCCGGCCATGAGCGTGGCAAGCAAAGGAGGGTTACGCATCGGAGGCCTCACAGAAGGGGATCACAGAAGGGATAACGGGCTGGATCATGGCAGGAAGAGGATATCGACCGGACCAAAGCCCGGATCAAAGGTCTGAATGCTTTGCAGGATGCGGCCCTCTTTTACCCAATGGGTGAAGGAAAGCGCGCCGCGCGGGTTGTGGCAGGTCTCGTTGACGCGGAGCGCCCTGGTCCATTCAGCCTCGCCGATACGGACCTGTTCCGCCTGTGCCGGGGTAATGTCACAGATATAGGACCGGATCTCCAGCCGGTCCTCGCCGTCAAGCAGGCGGTAGATGCGCGGCATCTGCCCGGCGCGC
>NZ_FNSK01000006.1 GCF_900105075.1 Rhodobacter sp. 24-YEA-8 | reverse complement strand
GCCTTCTCGGTGCTGATCATGCTGACCGTGCTGGCTGCCATGGGGCTGATGCGTCTGCTCCTTCTGGCGCAGGCACGGTACAATGGCCGCCCGGGACGGGGCGAAATGGCCGGCTGAAAGGATGACCATGCCTTGCCGCGAGGCGGTTGCGCTTCGCGGCGCCCCTGAAGACAGGATCCGCGACACCGAAAACAGGCAGTGTCAGCGGGCAGATAAAAGCGACGCGAGATGGCGCAGCCTGGCGCTGGTCTCCTGGGTCCAGCGGAATGAGAAATTCAGCGCCAGCGCCGCAGCGAAATTGCCCCCGGCATCGGGCATTGCGGGCGCGAAGATCGTACCGGGCAGAAAACTGGTCCGGGCCATCCCCGCTTCGCGCAACAGCACGCCCTGGTCCAGCGGCGCGGGCAGGCTCAGCCAGCAGGTGAAGCCCCCCGCCGGATCGGAAAGCGCGCCCCGCCCGCCCAGGGCTTCAGTCAGGATCGCACGGCCCTCCTGCATCCGGCGCGCGAGCGTGCGGTTGAGGTTGCGCAGCTGGCGGTCATAGCTGCGCCCCGAGAGATAGCGCGCGATGCCCCATTGCACGAAACCATCGCGCAGGCGGTGCCCGTTCATGTAATGGGTCACCAGCAGGTCGCGCTTGTGCAGCCCCCCCACCACCCAGCCATAGCCATATTCCGGCGGCAGAGTGAATTCGAAACTGCCGATCTGCACCACCGTGGCGCCCTGATCGAAATGCCGCAGCGTGACGCGCGGGCCCGGCCGGTAGCCAAGGTCGCCGAACATATCATTCTCGATGATCACGGTGCCATGCCGCGCGGCGATGGCGACAAGCCGCTCCATCACCTCTGGCGGACAGGTGACACCGGTCGGAAAGTGGTTGGTCACTGTCAGGATCGCTGCGCGCACCGGATGCGCCGCCAGCAGCCGGGCAAACTCCTCCGGGTCAAGGCCGCGCAGCGGATCGGGGGTGATTTCGATCACCTTCAGATCGCGCCGCCGCAGCGTGGCCAGCAGTGGGAAATAGCCGGGGCTTTCGACCAGCACGGTATCACCCGGCCGGGTAAAGCTGTCGAGACAGAGGTTGCAGGCCTGGATCGCCGAGCCGGTGATAAGGATCTCGCCCGGCTGGGCAAAGGTGCCGCGCCTGGCGATATGACGGCAGATCTCCTCGCGCATCCGCAGATCGCCATCGGGTTCCAGCCCCTCGGCAAGGCGGCGGCTGCCGGTGCGCAGTGACTGGCGCATGATGCGGTCGGCCTGAGCGCGCGGGATGAGATCGTCACAGATCCACATGGCGCCGAAGGTCTCGAACCGGCGATCCTGCTGCGGACGCAGGAGCTGGCTGTGCAGATCCTCTGCCCTGTCGTCAGGGGGCGGATCGGGCGTGGTAACAGGCGCAGGCGGAACGGCTGTGACGAAATAGCCCGAGCGCGGCTGCGCCCGGCACAGGCCGCGGCTTTCCAGAAGCTCATAGCCATGCAGCACTGTGACCGCGCTGAAGCCGGTGATCCGGCTCATCTGCCGCACCGAAGGCAGGCGATCCCCCGGCCGCAAAGCGCCCGAACCGATGCGCGCGGTGATCATCCCGGCCACTTTCTCATACCTGGTCATCAGCTGGGATCTTTCAATCTGTACTGATCGAGAATGCGCGGATCTGCTGATAGGAAACAATGGCGCAGCGCGTTAATCTGATACGTAACAGCCATTATTTGCGCGAGGCGCGGCCCGATGCGCCGGAACAGACACCGTCGCGAAGGATAAAAAGTTCCGTCTGTTCTGATTGTCCCACCCGCCAGCATCCCCCTTCACCCTCTTCGCGAGGAATGACCGCGATGACCGAAATCAGCCCGCTTGCCACCACCATCGGTTCCCGGATCGAAAAGCTCCTGGCACTGCAGCCGCCGGGGCGCTCGCCTTTGCAGCCGTTTTACACCGATCCCGCGATCTATGCCGAGGATCTGGAACGCTTCCTGTTCCGCCACTGGATTTGCGCCGGCCATGTCAGCAGCCTGGCCGCACCCGGCGATTTCTTCACCGTTGAATTCGCGGGGGAGTCGGTGATCCTGGTCAGGGGCCGCGACAATGAGATCCGCGCGCTGGCCAATGTCTGCCGTCATCGCGGATCGCGCGTCTGTCTGGAACGTTCTGGCAATACGCGGCTGTTCATCTGTCCCTATCACGCCTGGGCCTATCATCTGGACGGCTCGCTCCGGGCGGCGCGTGACATGGGCCCGGAATTCGGACGCGAGGATCATGGGCTGCGGCAATTGCAGGTCAGGATCGCGGGCGGGCTGATTTTCTTCACCTTCGCCGATCAGCCGCCGGATTTTTCTGCGGCGCAGGAGGTGATCGCCACCGTCGCCCGCGCCTATGGCTGGGAGACCGCGAAAGTGGCTCTGCGCAAAAGCTGGCGCATCGCGGCAAACTGGAAGCTCGCGGTCGAGAATTATCTGGAATGCTATCATTGCGGCCCCTCGCATCCCGAATTCAGCGAGATCCATTCCAATGATCAGTCGCCCGAAAAGGTCGCCGATCTTTTTGCCGCGATGCAGGCCGAGGCAGCGGCCCAGGGCCTTGATCTGCCCGAGACGGATCTTTGGGGCATTGCAGCCGGTGAGGGCCGCGAACCGGTCTGGTGCAAGCGCTTTGCCCTGCTTGACGGCGCGCGCAGCGGCAGTGCGGGCGGAGAGCCGGTCGCGCCGCTGATGGGCCAGTTCACGCGCTATGACGGCGGCACCACGTATCTGAATATGGGGCCGGTCAGCTACAGCCTGTCCTATCCCGATCATACGGTGATCTACCGGTTCATCCCCCATGGCGTGAACGAATGCGAGATGGAGATCCTCTGGCTGGTGCATGGCGAGGCCGAGGCCGGGCGCGACTACGATCCCGAAGCGCTGTCCTGGATGTGGGTCGTGACCTCCGAGGCAGATAAGCGCATCACCGAGGACAACCAGAAAGGCGTCAATTCGCGCTATTACCAGCCCGGCCCGCTGGCTGTGATGGAGGGGCGCCAGCGCCGCTTTGTCGAATGGTATCTGGCCGGGATGGGCCGGGCGGCAGACTGATCTCGCCGGTAGCTGCGATCTGCGGATCTCGACAGGCTTGGCTGCCAGCCGGGTAAAGACGGCCCTGTCAGAACGAATTTGACACATCTGAGCGAGTTCTGTTCACTGCGAAAAGCGCAGAAGTCCGGGGAAAGGACATGCCTTTATCGCGTCTGATTGACCGCATTTATGAAGCCGCTTTCGTCCCTTCGGTCTGGACAGATGTTCTGGAGCAGCTGGTGCTGCTGACGGGATCCGAGGGCGGCGTCATCTTTGCCGGCGCGCCTGCGGCCCCGCCCCGCTTTGTTGCATCCGACAAGGTCGCAGCTTCGGGCTGGGCTGGCAGGTCGGCACCGTGGCGCCTTTGCTGACGCAGGAGCTTGCCGTGATGACAATTGACCGCATCAGCCCGAACATGTCGTGCTGCTTGATCAGCTGCGGCCGCATCTGACGCGGGCGATGATGATCTCGGCGCGTCGTGGCATGATGATTGCGGAAACATCGCTGGCTTCATATGAGGGCGATGCGCCGGGGTAGATATGCAAATCCCGCGACCTGCTCAGGGCAGGCCGCGGGATTTCAGGTCACAGACAGAATCTGCCGGAGATCGTCGCTACATCCCCATCAGACGTGGCAGGAACAGCGTTATTTCCGGGATGTAAGTGATCATCATCAGGAAAACGAGCGCGGTCAGCAGCCAGGGCACCACCGATTTCGAAACCTCGGTCAGGCCCAGTTTCGAGATCGCCGATCCGACATAAAGGTTCAGCCCGACAGGCGGTGTCGCCAGACCGATCTCCATATTGACGATCAGGATGATGCCGAAATGGACCGGATCGATCCCCAGCTTTACCGCAATCGGATAGAGGATCGGCGCCATGATCAGGATGATCGCCGAGGGCTCCATCACCATGCCGATCACCAGCAGCATGATATTGACCATCAGCAGGAAGCCGATCTTGCCAAAGCCCAGGCTGACGATCCAGTCCGACATATGCTGCGGGATCTGCTCGGAAGTCAGGATGAAGGCGAACATCACGGCATTGGTGATGATGTAAAGCAGCATTGCCGACATCGCTGCCGAGGTCAGCAGCACCTTCGGCACATCGCGCATCCGGATATCCTTATAGACAAAGACCGCGATGACGAAGGCATAGACGGCCGAGACCGCTGCGGCTTCGGTGGGGGTGAAGATACCTCCATAGATGCCGCCCATGATGATGACGATCAGCAAAAGACCCCAGATCGACTTGCGAAACGCGGCAAAGCGCTCTCCCCAGCCGGCACGCGGCAGCCGCGGATAGCCGTTCTTCCAGGCGCGCCAGACGGTGGTGGCCGCATACATCGCAGCCAGGATCAGCCCGGGCACCACGCCCGCGATGAAGATCTGCCCGATCGAGGGCGAGAAGACGACCTCTCCATCCGGCCCGGTCGCCATCATCCCCGATGTGGCCACCGCATACATCACCATGACGATGGACGGCGGGATCAGGATGCCAAGCCCCCCGGCCGCCGCCACCGGGCCGACCGCGAATTGCGGCGGATAGCCCATTTTCACCATGGCCGGGATCATGATCGAACCCACTGCCATCACGGTCGCCGGGCTTGACCCCGAAATTGCCGCGAAAAGTGCGCAGGCCACCACGGCCGCAAGACCCATGCCGCCATGCCAGTGCCCGACCATCGAGGTGGCAAAGGCGATCATTCGCTTCGCGACCCCGCCATGGGTCAGGAAGTTCCCCGCCAGGATGAAGAAGGGGATCGCCATGATCTCGAATTTCTCAATGCCGGTGAACAGCTTCAGCGCGATGCTGTCCATCGGGATCGAGGTGAAGAAATAGAGGAAGCTGAACACCGTCAGACCAAGCGCGATAGACACCGGCATCGAGGTCGCCAGCAGCACGGTCAGAATGGCAAAGATGATAAGTGCGGTCATTTCGCGGCACCTCCATTTGCGGGTGCCGGCGCGTCATCCATGCCGTCGACATGACCATGCTCGTGATGCACGATCTGGCCGGTGGTGACATAGAGATGCAGCGCCTGGATGAAGCGGAAACACATCAGCGCCGAGCCGAGCGGCACCGCGAGATAGACGATCCACATCGGCATTTCGAGGTCGGCCGAGATCTGGCCGCCGACACCCACATGGTAGACAAAGGTCGAGCCGATCCAGACAAGGATCGCGGTGAACAGGATGCCGCCCGACATGGCAATGATCGTCACGATCCGCTGCCATTTGGCATCAAGCTTCAGCACAACCATATCGACGCCGACATGGATGCCGATCCGCACGCCATAGGCGGCCCCGAATTTCGCCATCCAGACAAAGAGATAGATACAGGCTTCCTGGGCCCAGGTCAGCTTGATCGAGTTGATCGAGGAATAGACCGAACGCGCCCAGGCTTGCAGTTCGGGCATATCATTGGCACGCGCATAGCGCACCAGATCGGCGGCATAGCCGATCGAAAAGCGATGGAAGACCGCAACAAAGATCAGGATCACGGCGGCTGCCATCAGCACCGAGATCAGAACCTCCTCGAAACGGTCGAGGATGCGCAGAAACATGGCAAAACCTCGTGTCAGGGGACCAAAAAAGGGGCGCGAAGAGACCGCGCCCCCGGGTTCATGCAGGGAAATCTGTCAGACGGGATTATTCGATGCCGAGAACGCCATGCGCTTTGGCAATCAGATCGGCGCCGATCCGAGACGCCATTTCATCATGAACCGGACGCAACCGCGCGATCCATTCGGCGCGCTCGTCTTCGGTCAGCTCATGAAAGGTGGTGTAGCCGGCCTTCACCATTTCGGCCATCGCCCATTCATTCTCTTCGCGGGCGATGGAATTGGCATAGATGGTCGATTCCTCCATCGCGCGGTCCAGCTGCTCGCGGATCGCAGGATCCAGACCGTCCCAGAAGGCCTTGTTCACGATGACCGCATAGCCGAGATAGCCATGGTTCGAGAGCGTTGCATGCTTTTGCACTTCATGCATTTTCTGGGTGAACATATTCGAGGGCGGGTTTTCAGTGCCGTCGACCACACCGGTCTGCAACGCCTGATAGACCTCGGAGAAAGGCAGCACCTGCGGCACCGCATCCAGCGCCAGCATCTGCGCCTCAAGGATCTTCGAAGACTGAATGCGCATCTTCAGACCGAGGAAATCATCGGTGCTTTCGATCCGCGAATTGGCGGACATGATCTTGAAACCATTGTCCCAATAGGCCAGTCCTTTGATGCCCTTGGGATCGAGGAGGCCCAGAAGCTCCTGGCCGATCTCGCCATCGGTGATCTTCCGCAGATCGTCGTAATCCGCCATCAGATAGGGCAGATCGAACAGCTCGAACTGCTGCACGCCCAATGGGCCGAATTTCGCAAGCGAGGGCGCGAGCATCTGTACGGCGCCAAGCTGCAGCGCCTCCAGCTCTTCCTTGTCTTTGTAAAGCTGGCTGTTGGGGTAGACTTCGACCAGCACCGCGCCTTCGGTGTATTTCTCGGCCAGTTCTTTGAATTTCTGGGCCCCTTTGCCCTTGGGCGTGTCGGGGGCAACCACATGGCTGAATTTGATGGTGACAGATTGGGCCAGGGCCGGGAAGGCCGCGGACAGGGCGAGAGCAGCAGCGCCGGCCAGAGTGGCAAGTGAACGACGAGTGATCATGATATCCTCCTCAGATCCCACCGCCCTCCTGCCGTGGGATTTCCGTTTGCTTCCTTGCCAGCGTGATCACGGTTTCGCTATTGTGGATTCCCGCAATAAGGCAAGAAAGTTGCGTATGGGGCGCGGGGGCAAACAGATATGGCAACACAGGATCCCGGCAACAGGAGCAAAGGGTGAGGCGATGCGGTCACGGACCCGTCAATGACTGAGGCCGCGCCTTTGAATGCCCGCGCCCGGCCCGGTTCTACCGATCAGGCCGGGCGGGCGGCCCCGCGTGGCGGCTCCTGGGCGCTGGAGATCGCGCATCCGCCGCGCAGGCGTGTGGATCTTTTGTCTCTCGTGCCGCTGCTGGCGATCATCGCGCTGGTTGGTATGGTCTGGGCGCTGGTCTGGCTGGTGGCCCGCGACGATGTCGGGAAAGCCCGCGACAAACTGGCGACCGATGCGCTCTGGGTCGAGCAGACCCTGCGATTCCAGCTGGGTGTGGATGAGGATATGCTGGTCCGGCTGGCGCTGGATCATGCCGGCGGCGTGTCGGATCAGGTGATCGCCGCAAGGGCGCGCAGCCATATCATGTCAAATCCCGAAGTGGTTTCGATCCTGTGGTATGATGCCGAAGGCGCGCCCGGATCGGCAGTGCCCCCCATCGGCTCGGAGGCGGATGGCGCGCTGGTCGGGCGGATCCTTGCCAGCCCCGCAGGGGTGATCCGCCCGGTTTACGGCGCGGTCGGGCGCGACGGTCTGGTGACCATCGGCGTGCCGCTGGCCGAGCGCCAGGGCGTGGTGACCGCGACGCTTTCCCTGCCCCGTGTGCTCGAGCGCCATCTGCCCTGGTGGATCGCCGAACAATATGGCGTCATACTGGTCGATCTGTCCGGCAATGTTCTGGCCAGCCGCCAGCGCATTGAAACAGACCCTCAAAATCCGAAACATATCATCAGCTTCGACCCTCCGCTGCGGGGAACCTGGCTGCATATCAGCGCCTATACCGCGCCCGGAGCCTTTCGCGCCACCGCGCTTTTCGGCGCCATTGCCGCCCTTGCGGCCTTTGCGGTGCTGGCGCTTGGCGTGCTCTACCGTTCGTCGAAACGGCGCCGCGAGACCGAGATGCGGCTCTGGAGTGAAACCGCCTTTCGCCGGTCGATGGAGGAAAGCCTGACCGTGGGTCTGCGCGCCAAGGACCATGAGGGCCGGATCCTGTTCGTCAATCCGGCCTTTTGCAATCTGGTCGGCTGGGAGGCGGAGGAGCTGATAGGGCATCAGCCGCCAATGCCCTATTGGGACCCCTCGATCCTGACCGAAACGCAGGAGCGCCATAGCCAGCTTGCCGCCGGTGGCGCGGTCAGCCAGCGCTTCGAAACCCGTTTTGTCGCACGCGACGGGCGCGAGATTGACATCGAAGTCTATGAGGCACCGCTGATCGACGCGATGGGCGCGCATCGCGGCTGGATGGGCTCGGTGATCGATATTACCGAAGCCCGCCGCGCGGCCCGTCGCACCCGGCTGCAGGATGAGACCCTGGCGCGAACCGGCCGGCTGGTGACTTTGGGCGAAATGGCCTCGACGCTGGCGCATGAGCTGAACCAGCCGCTGGCCGCCATCGCCTCATATGCGGCGGGGATGCTGAACCTGATGGAACGCCAGAAGGCCGATCCTCAGGTGCTCAGAACCGCCACGGAAAAACTGGCCCGTCAGGCCGACCGCGCCGGTCAGATCATCCGGCGGATCCAGGATCTGGTGAAAAAGCGCGAGCCGCATTTCCAGCCGCTTGATCTGAGCGCAGTGGTCGATGAAACGCTGGGCTTTTTGCAGGCCGATGCGCGCGAACACCGGGTCAGGCTTCTGCGCGACGGCGCGGCCAGACATGCGGTGGCCGCTGACCGTATCCTGCTGGAACAGGTGCTGATCAATCTGATCCGCAACGGTATGGAAGCCATGGCCGAGACCCGCCATGGCGATACGGTCACCGTCCGGCTGTCGGAAGAGCCAGGCAAAGTGGTGCTTGAGGTCGACGATTGCGGCGCCGGCATCTCTGCCGATCTGCGCGAAAGCATTTTCGAAGCCTTTGCCACCACCAAACCGCAGGGTATGGGAATGGGTCTGAAAATCTGCCGCTCGATCATAGAACTGCATGGCGGCAGCCTGACCTGGCGCGAAGCGCGGGACGGAGGAACGGTGTTCACGGTCGCCTTGCCGGCCATGAGATCCGGGGAAGACGAGGGAAAAGCTGAGGGGAGCAGGGGGGATGCATGACCGGACTGGTTGACATCGTTGACGATGAAGAGGCGATCCGCGACGCGCTGGCCTTTTTGCTGGCCTCGCGCGATATCGAAACCCGGCTCTGGGCCTCGGGCGAGGATTTTCTCGCCGCGCAGCCGCTGGAGGATATGACCTGCATCATCATGGATGTCCGCATGGGGGGCCTGTCGGGGCCTGAGGTCTATGAACGGCTGCGTTCCATGGGCTCGGTGGTGCCGGTGATCTTTCTGACCGGCCATGCCGATGTACCGATCGCGGTGCGGACCCTGAAGGCCGGGGCCTTTGATTTTGTTGAAAAACCCTTCAATGACAATCACATCGTCGATCTCGCTTTGCGCGCGATTGCCGCCGGCCTGGCCGCGCAGACCCAGGCGGCGCATCGGCGCGATTTCGACCATCGCCGCGCCTCGCTGTCGCAGCGCGAGGCCGAGGTGATGGACCTGATGCTGACCGGCGCGATGAACAAGCAGATTGCCGATCAGCTTGGGATAGCGATCCGCACGGTCGAGGCGCATCGCGAAAAGGTGCTGAGCAAGATGGGGGTACGCAATGCCCTCGAACTCGCCGCACGGGGGCGGGCGCTGAGCCCTGATCCCTGAAGGCAGATCCCGCGATCAGCTCATCGCAGCCGGGATCCGGCTCTTCCGGACCCCGGTGGCTCGCCGCATGTTCCATATCCGATCCGCCCGCATCGACGGAAGACAGCCTGGTGCAAAAGGCACTACAGGCCGGTTTGCGATATGGGCTGCGAAACCCCGGTTCAAAAGGGGCGAATATCAGCCACGTCCCTCAGTGAAAATCCCGGCTCGGGAACAGCTTCTTCGCCTGCTCTCTGGGGTGCCGCGCCCTGCCCGCTGTCCGCGTCGGTCTGACGGTCTCCCCTGCCCTCTCGGTTTCAGCCCCGATCCGCAGCTGATGCCCGATGGTTGAAAGCCGCGCTGACAGGTCCTCGATTGCTTCCGCGATCAGATGGGTGACCTGCCCGTCGCGCTCGATCCGCCCCGTCACCCGCAACAGCCGCCCTGCCACCACGGCGGGGCGGAAGGTGTCATAGATCTTCTTCCAGACCACGACATTCGCAGTGCCGGTCTCGTCCTCAAGGGTAAGAAAGACCACGCCCGAGGCGGTGCCCGGGCGCTGGCGGGTGATGACCAGCCCTGTGAGCCGGATGCGGCCTGTCGCGTGCAGGAGCGAAGCCGCCGGCAGGCTTTCGGGCAGATTGGGTCGCAGGAGTTCCAGAGGATGCGCCCGCAGGCTGAGGCGCAGGGACAGGTAATCCTCGATCACCTCCTGGCCGAGCGTCATCCGGGGCAGATGCGCCACCGGCTCCTGCCCGCCTTCCCCATCGGGGCCGAACAGCGGCAGCGGCTTTGGCGCCTTCAGCGCTTTCGTCTGCCAGAGGGCATCGCGCCGCGAGAGACCAAGTCCTGCGAAACCATCGGCCTCTGCCAGCCGGTCCAGCACGTCGGGCCTGAGCCCCGCACGCCGCCAGACGCTTTCGACATCGGGATAGCCATTGCCACGCGCGGCCTTGATCCATTCCGCATCCTCTTCGCGCATCCCCTTCACCTGACAAAATCCAAGCCGCAATGCGTGCGACCCATCGGCCCGGGGCTCGATGGTGCACTCCCAGATGGACTCGTTCACCGAAACGGGGCGCACCTCGACACCGTGGTCGCGCGCATCGCGCACCAGCTGGGCCGGTGCGTAGAATCCCATCGGCTGGGCATTCAGCAGCGCGCAGGTGAAGATCGCCTGATGGTGGCGCTTGAGCCAGGCCGAAATATAGACCAGCCGCGCAAAGCTGGCCGCATGGCTTTCGGGGAAGCCGTAAGAACCGAAGCCCTCGATCTGGGCAAAGCAGCGGGCCGCGAAATCCGCGCCATAATCACGCCCGACCATGCCGTTGATAAAACGGTCGCGGAAGCCGCCGATGGTGCCCATTCGTCTGAAGGTGGCAAGCGAGCGGCGCAGCCTGTCGGCCTCGGCCGGGGTGAAACCCGCCGCCACAACGGCAATCTGCATCGCCTGTTCCTGAAACAGTGGCACGCCATATGTGCGGCCCAGCACCTCCATCATGGCCGGGCAAAGATCTTCAACCTTCTCACGGCCCTGGCGGCGGTTGATGAAGGGATGGACCATGCCGCCCTGAATCGGGCCTGGCCGGACGATGGCCACCTCGCAGACGAGGTCATAGAATTTCTGCGGCTTCATCCGGGGGAGGAAATTCAGCTGCGCCCGGCTTTCGACCTGGAACACCCCGATCGCATCCGCGCGGCAGAGCATGTCATAGACCGAAGGATCATCGGGTGGGATATTCGCGAGCGTCAGCTGCTCTTGCCGGTGATGACTGATCAGGCCGAAGGCCTTGCGGATAGCGGTCAGCATCCCGAGCGCCAGCACATCGACCTTTAACAGCCCGAGCGCGTCGATATCATCCTTGTCCCATTCGATGACGGTGCGGTTTTCCATCGCGGCATTCTCGATCGGGCAGAGTTCGTCCAGTCTTCCTTGTGTGATGACGAAGCCCCCGACATGCTGCGAGAGATGCCGGGGGAAGCCGATGATCTCGGCGATCAGCTTCACCGCAAGAGCCACGCGGTTGTCCTCGGGGCTGAGGCCCGCGTCGCGCAGCCGGTCCTCGCCGGGGGCTTCTGACGACCAGCCCCAGATCTGGCCGGAAAGCCGGGCGATCACGTCCTGGCTCAGCCCCATGACCTTGCCGACCTCACGGATCGCGGCACGGGCCCGGAAATGGATCACCACAGCGGTCAGCCCGGCGCATTCGCGGGTGTAGCGCTTATAGATCCACTGAATCACCTCTTCGCGGCGCTCATGTTCGAAATCGACATCGATATCCGGCGGCTCGCCGCGTTCTTTCGAAATGAAGCGTTCAAAAATCAGGGTGATGCTCTCGGGAGGCACTTCGGTGATGCCGAGCAGGTAGCAGATCACGGAATTGGCGGCAGACCCCCGGCCCTGGCAAAGGATCCCCTTCGAACGCGCAAAGCTGACGATATCATAGACCGTCAGGAAATAGGGCGCATATTCCACCTCGGCGATCAGGCGCAGCTCCTTTTCGATGCCGGACATGACTTTTTCGGGCGCGCCGTCCGGATAGCGCCAGGCCAGCCCCTCGCGGGTCAGCCGCTCAAGACGGGCCTGGGCGGGCTCGCCGTTTTTTGTCTCATCAGGATAGCGGTAGCGCAGCTGGTCCATGCGGAAGGTACAGCGGTCGGCAATTTCGACCGTGCGGCGCAGCGCCGCCGGATAGCGCTGGAAGATACGGGACAGTTCCTCGCCGGATTTCAGGCGATGTTCTCCATTGGCAAGGCGCCGGTCACCGATATTGTCGATGGTGCAGCCCTCGCGGATACAGGTCAGCACATCAGCGACAGGGCGCCGGCTTGATCGGTGCATCAGCACATCGCCGACCGCGACTTTGGGCAGGCCGGTCGCCTGCGAAATCCCGGCCAGACAATCAAGCCTTTCCTGATCCTGCCCGTCATAGACGGGGGCCGCACCAAGGAAGCACTGACCGGAAAAGCGGGCGGAAACCCGGAGCAGATCCCGCTCGAAGCCGCTCTCTTCCAGCGGATCGGGCGGCAGGGCAATCAGGATCATCCCCCTGCCCCATTCCTCGAGATCGGCCAGGCCAATATGGCAGCTGCCCTTTTCAGCGCGCCTTTTCCCGAGCGATAACAGCCGTGTGAGCCGCGACCAGGCGGCCAGATCGGTTGGCAGCGCGAGCCATTCCACAGGACTGTCGGTCAGCACGAGGCGTGCTCCGGGGATCAGGCGGGGCAGAGAAGCCTCCTGCCCTGCCTGGCTTTGGCCCGCCTCCTGCGCAACCCGCGCGAGTTCCTTCAGAGCAGAAAAAGCCCGGACCACCCCCGCGACCGAGTTGCGGTCGGTGATGGCGATGGCCGTGAGGCCAAGATCGGCCGCGCGTTTCACCAGTTCCTCGGGGTGAGACGCCCCGCGCAGGAAGGTGAAATTCGAGGTCACGCAAAGTTCGGCATAAGCGGTCACAGGAAAACTCCCTGGGCATACCAGTCCGGTGATCCCGATTGCGGCGTGCGGAAGAGCCAGAGCCGTGGCCCCTCACTGGTTTCTACCCGCCAGTAATCCCGCACGCCGGAACGCCAGGCGGGGTCGTCGCACCACCATTCCGGCGTGATCCGCTCCGGGCCATGGGCCCGCAATGTGGTGAAACCCATCCTGCGCCAGCTGAACCGCGCGGGCGGGTTGCCCGAGACCTGGGTCAGGAGTTCTGCCGGAAAGAGGGTGACGGGCCGGCGGGGGCGCCGCCCCTGCGGGAACGGCACCGGCGGCGCAGAGGCGGCCGGAACGGTCACGAAACTCCGCTCGGGAATGCGGCTGCTGGCGGGCAGGAAGCGCTGCACGGCATCAAACCCGAGCCGGTTGCCGATCCGGGAGATCAGATCTGAGAGCTCATCCCCGGCCCGCGCTTCTGTATTGCCGATCTGCTCGGGGGCCAGCGGCTCGGTCATTGTGGCGGTGAGACGCAACCCGTCGATCCCGAAACCGGAATCGACCTCATCGACCCCTTTGAGGAACAAAGCCGAGATCCGGGCCGGGTCGCGCATTGCGCGGGCAAGCCCCACATCGACCACCGCCGCCGAGCGGTCCACGCGCTGCAGCTCCAGCCGGACCGCGCGCGCGCCCATCCGGGCCAATGCCAGCTTGTCGCAAAGCCGGATGAGCAGCCGGTCGAGCACGCCCATGACATCCGCCGTCAGCCCGATCGGATCGGGCAGGGTCATCCGCACCCCGAAATGCGGGGCCTCCGCCCCGGCCGCCACCGGCTCAGACTGTGCCCCGAGTGCCTGATCAAGGCGGCGCAGAAGATCCGCGCCGAACCGCCGCGCCAAGGGCGGCCGGGGAACGGTGGTCAGATCAGCGATCCTGTGCAGCCCAAGGCGGATCAGAGCTTCGGCAACTGCAGGTTCGATCCGAAGCGCGCTGACCGGCATCGGCCCGAGCCGGGCCAGGAGCCCGCCTTCCGGGATCACACCGCCGCCATGGCGGGCAAGGGCCCAGGCTCCGCCACGGGTTTCCGCTATGGCGCTCTTTGCACAAACGCCTGTCCGCTCACACCGCGCCTCGAGATCGGCAAGCAGCTCTGCCTCGCCGCCAAAAAGATGCGGCACGCCCGAGACATCGACGACCAGGCCATCCGTTCCGTCTTTCGCTGCATGTGGTCCGTAACGGCTCGCCCACCGTCGCAGGCCCTCAAGCGCCCTGCCCTCGCGGATCGGATCGGCCGGACGGGTGGAAAGCGCAGGGCAAACCGCGCGCGCATCGGCGAGCGGCATGCCGGGATGGAGGCCTGCCGCCGTGGCGGCCTTGTTCAGACAATGCAGATGTTCCGCGTTCGACGCCCTGAGCGTCAACGCAAAAGGCCCGTCAAGCGGGCGGATCCTCAGGCTGACATCGCTCGCGAGCCTGGGGAACCAGATGGACAGCAGCCGTCGCGCCATTCCAGCTCACATCACAGAATACGGTTGTTCCCTTTTTGTTCTTATTAAGGATCCAGCGATGGCGAGTCGAGTCCAGAGGTGAAGGCAGCGGATCACATTTCCAGCGCGTCTCGGCGGCATTGCTGCCTTTGCCTTCCTGGATCAGCATGAGGCCCGTGGTGTGCCCGGCCTCGGCGGCAAGCTGGAGCCGCCTGCCCGCGGTCAGCGTGATGGGCTTTTCCGGCGCCGCGATGACCAGAGACACCGGCCGCGCCCGCAAAGCCTCTTCAACGGCCCAGAGCAGATCCGTCTCACCCGGGGCCTCGATGAAATGCAGCCGCCCGGCAACGCCTTCCGGCAGGGATCCCGGCAACAGCCTGTCCCGGTCATGCGCAAGCATGATCCAGAAGACTGGCCCCGCCAGCCGGGCGGCCTGAAAGAGAGCGAAGCCGATCCGGCCGCGCCCTTCGACTTCATGAACGCGGCTGTTCAGAAGGTGCAGCGGGTCCGCATGGCTCTCATATGTAAGCCGGTTACGCAGGGTCTGCATGGTGCCCCTCCGCCACGATCTGAAGCTGTCCGTCGGGGAGCGGGCGCTGCAGTTTCAGCGCCGTATTCGTGTCCGCGGTCAGCCAGCGGCGCCAGTCCTCGGGGCGCGTCAGGATTACCGGCATGGCTTTGGGATGCACGGGCCGAACCTCGGCATTGGGCTCGCAGGTCAGGAAACCGAAAAGGTCCGCGGTCACTTCGCCCTCTTTCAGTTTCCTGACCGAAGTCCATTCGGTACGGATGCCGGCGAAGAAAGCGAGCGGCCGGTCCTGGCCGAGGGCAAACCAGACCGGGCTGTTGCGAGGTGCTCCCGGTCGGCCATCAGGTTCGGAGAAGCTGGTGAAGGGAACGAGGCAGCGATGTTCTGCTCCGAGCCAGCGGCGCCAATGGGGCGATCCGATATTGCGGATATTCGTGACGCCCGGATCCGTGCGCTTGCCGGTCAGATAGACTGATGGGGTCGGCATGCCCCATCGGGCCGTGGTCAGGGTCCAGTTGCGGCCATTACCGTGGCGAATGATCGGTGCCGGATAGTCGGGAAATAGACCGGGAGCTTGCGCGAGATTGCCCGTGGTATCGATAAGCTCCTCGTCTTCGTCCAGCACGTGACGAAAGACCTGGCGCATCGCGTCCTGGCTTTTGGTCTGGGCGTAAAGGTTGCACATGATTTCACCTCGCAATGTTCCCGCATGAGAACAATCAAAGAACCTATCTGATTCCTTTCGGGTGGTCTATCTGTCCGATCTGATCCGGGTGCGGGGTTCAGGCCTGCAGGACGGACCTGACATAGGCATCAGGGTTGAGGATGGATCCGATCTGTTTTGCCATGCGGTCTTCGAGCTTCAGAAGCCCCCATAGCCCGAGCCGGTTCGCAGCACTTGCCAGAATGTCCTGACTTATTCTCAGAATCTTTCCGAATTCAAAGGCGATGCGGGTGGCGTCTCTGGACGTGGCTGGTTCGGGGTAAAAGGTGCTGACCTCGGTCAAGGCTGTCCAGCTGGCAAGCTGTCCAGGTTCCCGTTTTCTTTTTTTTGTATCTGACTCATGCTCTATGTGGCGGACAATCTGTCCGTCAGAGGCGGGCGTTTGATTGGTCAGCGCGGCGAAGCGGGCGTCTTGTGTGGTAGGGGCAGGGGCCTCCTCTACAGCCATAGCTCCGTCGTGGTCGACAGCATTTTCCGAGGGGCAGGCAGGGTGCGTGCGACCGGCATCCGGGGGCAGGCGGGTCTCATCCCGACCTGCCTGAGGATCCTGTGCTGACTGAGGCGGGCTATCAGATGAAAAGACCGTGGTCAGCCGGGCGAGCGCTGCGCGGGCCTCACAAAGGGTAAGCGTTGTGCGGCGCACCAGGTTGCGCAATCCGTCGAGGAAGGCGGTGAGCGTCTCATCCAGATGCAGTTCGGCGCAGGCCGCACGGAGCCTGAGGATCTGCGCCCGCAGCCCGCGCAGCTCATCCGCTTCTTCGCGGCGCCGCCGGGCAAGCGCGAGCAATGTGTCGGATTGCGCGAAGAGGGGGGAGAGGTCGAGCCCAAAGGCACCGATCGGTTTGCCCTGCTGCATCACGGGGAAGCGTTTGCCATTGGCGCTGTCGCGGCGGCGGATCAGGCCGGCGGTTTCCAGTGTTTCGAGATGCCGGCGCAGCTGACGGTCGGTAAGCCCCCTGGCGCGAAAGCACAGGGTGTCGTTGCTGGCATAGATGGTGAGGAGGGTGGCAGGGGACACGAGAGTCTCGCGCCCATCCGCGCCCTGGCAGGGCAGGCAGCTCAGCAGAGCGTCCAGGACAACAACTGCGCCTTGCCGAATGCCGAGATCGCGGCCGCAGGTATTGACCGCGGCCATGATCTCACGCCGCGAGATCGGGCGGAACGCCGGCTGCAGGGTGATCGTTCCCATCCCGGGAAGCGAATGCTCCGCGGATTTGGCACAAGTTTCCTGTGCCCCGGCCGCAAGGGCCGTGGATGTGATGTGCTTCATGCGATTTCAGACGGCAAATAAGGTCCGTTCACCGAAATCGGTGTTGCGCTGATTCGATTTTGGGGGTACCTAGTAAGTGCTGAAGTTACAGGGACCCTTCGTTAGCTCACCGCTTTCGGGGGGTTTCTTTTTGCCTGAAGTCTGCTCCTTTTCTCGTGGTTTGCCTGAGGGGGTGATTTCACCGATTGACCATGGTCAATCTTTATAAATCAATGGGTTAGTTGTTTCCGCCTGCGCGCTGGACCAATCAGAATAAAGCTGGGCCAGTTGCTCCTCTACATAGCGGAGGAAGGCGCGATCCTGCTTTCGATCTGCGCGCAGAACCAGATTTCCGGTCGCAAGATGGCAGCTGACAGAACCCGCAATGACGGTCCGCTGTGACACCGGGCGGGGCCGCTGGGCTTTGGGCTCGTCATTGATTGTGCCCGAAGACAGGGCGCTGATGACCGCTTCCAGCCGTTCTGCCGCTGATCCGCTTTCCGGGACGATGCTGACCGCTTTTTTGACGACCTTGTCGCTGGCGCCCTTGATCAGGTCGCGTAGCTCCATCCAGGGACGGCGCCCGATGCCCTGGGCCGCTCCGATGCGCTGAATGAGCTGATCAGGGATGTCGCGCACGACGGTCCGCAACCGGCTGAGGGTGCTGGAATCGATGGCAAGCGCCTGGCAGATGCGCTCGGCGGTGAACCCTGCCTCCTCCAGCTTGGCGGCGAAAACAGCCTGTTCAATGAAGCTTCGTTCGAGCCTTGCGGAGTTTTCAAGCGCCTGGGACATGAGGGCCTCATCGAGGCTCATCTCTCTGATATAGGCGGTGACCCTGATGCCTAGGGCACGGCAGGCGGCAATCCTGCGCCGGCCATAGACCACTTCGTATCTGGGTCCCGCGCCCCGGCGATGGCGCAGCATGACCGGAAGTTGCTGGCCTGAGGAGCGAATTGACTCGACCAGATCGCTCAGCCCGTCCTGTACGTCGAACCGGTCTGCGATTTCGGAATTGGCGATCTCTGCGGGATCGACATCCTGGGGGGCCTGCGCGGAAACACTCGACAGCACATCTGCCATCGATTTCAGGGATTTCGGGCCGTCCGCATTGGGGGCAGGGGAGGGCGCTGCGACCTCTGCTGTCTTATCGCTGCCTTCAAGACTTTTCCGGAGGCTTTGAGCCAGGATGTTATTTCGCATCGGACACCTCCCGGCCCCAGGCCGCCTGAATGAGTTTCTCGATATCGTTGGAAAACCCGGTCGCAGAATCCAGCGCCCGTTCGAAGGTCTTACGGTTTTTGACCGAAGACAGATCGACCTCAAAGATAGTGCGCTGCGACAATCCCGCCTCGCTGACGGCCGATGACTTTACGAAGGGGGTCGGTATCACGCTTGTCCCGAGGAGTTCGCGTATCCACTCTGCAAGATCCTGTTGGGTGCTGATCGAAGTGTCGAACCGGGTAAGCAGATAGGCGAAATTGTCAAAGGCGCCGGCGGCGCCGTTGGTGTGCAGCACCTCCATGACACCGGAGGCCATCATGAGGAACTGGCTGGCCGAAGCCAGGTCCACCCGCTCGGGGGTGATCGTCATCAGGAGAGAGGTGGAGGCGCAAACCGCTGACATTGTCAGGTATCCGAGCTGCGGCGGGCAGTCGATCAGAACGATGTCGTAATCATCTTCGACCTGCCGCAGAGCATCCCGGATACGGTTGAAGAAGACAGGCTGTTCGCCCCGGCTGAGCGCCGTTGGCGTCTCGGTTTCGAACTCGGAGAGCAGGATCCCGGCCGGAACCAGATCCAGCCCCGGGAAATAGGTGCTTCGCAAGACAGTGGTGATCGACGCACGCGTTATATCGCCATCATTGTAGCGGATCGCATCATAAAGCGTGCCGCCCTGGCGGAAGTCGATTTCTGGCTGATAGCCGAAGAATGTCGTCAGCGAGGCCTGTGGATCGGCATCCACCACCAGCACCCGATAGCCGCGGAGCGCAAGCCGCATGGCAAGGGTGACGGTCGTCGTGGTTTTCGATGACCCGCCCTTGAAGTTCACGGTGGACCAGATCTGCAGCTTGTCGCCCTGGCGGCGACCGGGCAGGAACTGAAACGGGTCTTTGGCGGTCTGGGCCAGAATGCGGCGGATATCGATGATCGAGGCGGCCGTATACTGGCGCTTCCCGCTCAGACCCTGCTCGACCTCGGGGATCTTGCCGTCGAAATGGGCCTTGCGCAGATAGCCATCGCTGACCCGCAAAAGCTCTGCGACCTCTGAAGAGGTAAAGCTGCGGAGGGCTTTTTCCTCTTTTGGCGCCAGGAACAGCTTCGACATACGCTCCAGGGCCTCGGAAAGGCGGTGGGCATCTGCCTTCAGTTTGTCGTGAAGAACAGGTAGGGTCATGGTCCGCTCGTGATCTGTCGCAGGTTTGCGTTACTCGGTGAAGCCGGTGCTTTATCCTGCCTCAGAAACGCAGTTTGCGATCATTTCTTACTTTTGTCGTTACACGTATGCCTGCGCGGTCCTCAGTTCTCAAGAAAAATCGTTCATGGGCATTTTGCGTTGATCGTGACCAATCCTACCAGATTTTGCTTTCTTCCTCAGGGGACTGTTGAGTAAATTTACTCAATGCATTGTTTTTAAAATATTTAGTTATGCACAGGATGGGGGGAAGGGGCTCTGTTCTGACCTCTCGCTCCCTGAGTGAGCCCCGCAGGCCCGGTAACGCAAGGCAGGCCGTTTTCCACCCAGGGCGTGTTCCGGAAAACCCCCGGACGATTCTTGTCGCGGCCTGAGGTGGAATGCGAATCCTACAATGATCCGGCGCAATAACGTTACCGGAGTGGATTGTCCGGATCACGCGCAGCCACATCCAAAGCCGGGAGAAGGCCCTGGCGTCCCGGCGGTTCTGGGGCAGCCGGTTAGCCTGAAAGCGCAAATCCGCTGGAACAGCTCCGGTCGGGGCTTTGCTATGCCGTTGTTCTTCAGGGTTTCATGGGAAATGTACATAAGTCCGATAATGAAACCTTATTGGATATATTTACAAACAACAGATAGCGGCGGATTATTGCATATTTTATGAAATAATCCGCCGAATTTCTTTCACCTGCCGCCATTCAACTGCAGTGAAGCTGTCCTGAAACTCACCCTCATTGCCGCTTATGACTTCTGTGCGGGCATAACAGTGATCATATTGAAATATAATAATTTATTGATATCCGGAAGACAGTGGCGGGCCTGAGCCGCGAGCGTTTTGATTGCCGGTTAACGCGGCCTTACCTTTTGAATGTCCGGCTTGATCTGCGCAGGTCTTGCTGTGCGCCGCGTCGCCTGCCCCGGCCGGACTATGATGGGTTCCAGGACCGGGCCCG
The DNA here is from genome assembly GCF_900105075.1 of Rhodobacter sp. 24-YEA-8. Classification (NCBI taxonomy): domain Bacteria; kingdom Pseudomonadati; phylum Pseudomonadota; class Alphaproteobacteria; order Rhodobacterales; genus Rhodobacter; species Rhodobacter sp. 24-YEA-8. The sequence continues at coordinate 199,773 of NZ_FNSK01000006.1, read as the reverse complement.
CGATACGCGGATCGTGCCAAACTGCCGTCCAGTGCGGCCGCTGCACGTTTTGCGCCACAGGCGGGGGGATCCGCATTGTTTGATAAGCGCAATCCCTCGGCGTCAGGGGCGATGGGAATAATCTTTTCAATTAATGTCTATATACAAAATAGATAAATCTGTGTTTTGGGCCTAGCCTCCGCCGGAACCAACCTTCCCATGTTCCGGATCGCAAGATGCCATTTTCGCTGTCTCTTCGTGGACACCCTCCGATGCCCTGCGCGATCACCTGATTGCAGGGATTGGTCCGGGGCAGGATACAGGGCTGCGAATATGCAGCACCGCTGCGCCCATGCGACCAGGCTTCGGCCTCACGATCACGCGCGAGGGGCAGGCGGCCCACGGCTGATCTGAACGCAAGGGTCTGTCGTGACCGCCTCGGACATCCATTCTGGCGGGCGGGCTGAGGAGGTTTCGCGCCATAACCTTCTCGGACAGGGCGCCACCTTGCTCGAAGACCTTACCCCTCACGCAAATACGGGCGAACGCTTGGGCCAACAGCTCGCCCTCTGGCGCGGCAGGTTTCTGCGGATTGCGGTTCCGTTGGCCATGGTTGCGCTTTGGCAATTCGCGAGCACCACCGGCTGGGTCAGCGCGCGCACACTCCCCTCGCCGGCCACAGTGGCCACCGCCTTCGTTGAGCTGATCCGCAATGGCGATCTGCAACGGGCGCTGCCGGTCTCTTTGCAACGATCGGGCACTGGATTGCTGATCGGCGCCACGCTTGGGCTGGTCATTGGTCATTGGTCATTGGTCATTGGTCATTGGTCATTGGTCATTGGGCCGGGCTGTGGCGGCTTGGCGAAGAGATCTTCGATGCTCCTTTGCAGATTTTGCGCACCATTCCCTTCATCGCGGTGATGCCGCTGCTGGTCAGCTGGTTCGGCATTTATGAACAGCCCAAGATCATCCTGATCGCCGCTTCGACCATCTTTCCGGTCTATCTGAACACCTATCACGGGGTGCGCGGCGTTGATGCCAGGCTGATCGAGGCGGCGCGGACCTTCGGCCTCAGCGGCCTGAGGCTGACGCTGAGGGTCATTCTGCCCACGGCCATGCCGCAGATCCTGACAGGGTTGCGCTACGCGCTCGGGGTTTCGCTGCTGGCGCTGGTGCTGGCCGAACAGATCAACGCCCGCGACGGGATCGGCAGCATTCTGATGGTCGCGAACCTGAACCAGCGCACCGACATCGTGATCGCGGGCATCATTGTCTACGCATTGTTCGGGGTGGTCGTCGACATCGTGATGCGGCTCATCGAAACGATCGCCCTGCCCTGGAGGCCGCATGTCCAGCTCTGACGATATCGAGGCCTTTGTCTCCGACGGGAGCGTGAACGGGGCGGTGGTCGCTGCGCGCGATATCCGCCGGGTCTTTGGCGGGCGCACCGTGCTCGACGGCGTCGATCTGCACCTGCGCCGGGGGGATTTCGTGGCCCTGCTCGGGCCATCGGGCACAGGCAAGACCACGCTGCTGCGCATTCTTGCCGGGCTCGACAAGGCGACCAGCGGCCGTGTGACCGTACCCAGGGCCCGCTCGGTGGTGTTCTAGGAACCACGCCTCGTCCCCAGCCGCTGGGTCTGGCGCAATGTGGTCATCGGCGCACCTGCGATGCGCGCGGCCCGCGAGAAGGCCATTGCGGCCCTGGCCGAAGTCGGGCTGGCAAGCCATGCCGGGGCCTGGCCGTTACCCTGTCGGGTGGCGAGGCACAGCGTGTGGCACTGGCCCGCGCGCTGGTTTCCGAGCCGGGGCTTTTGCTGCTGGACGAGCCTTTCGCGGCGCTGGACGCGCTGACCCGGATCCGCATGCATGATCTGGTGGTGCGGCTGGTCAACCGACATCGGCCCGCCGTGCTTCTGGTCACCCATGATGTGGACGAGGCGATCCTTCTGTCAGACAGGGTGCTGGTGCTGGCGGATGGCAAGGTTGGGCTCGACCTGCAGATCGATATTGAAAAGCCGCGCGGCAAGCATGACCCGCGCTTTCTCGCCCTGCGCAGGCGGCTTCTGGAACAGCTTGGTGTCCGGTCCGAGACGTTCGAGGTGGTACCGCCCTGAGCCGCGGTAACTCGCTTTCCCCTTTTGAACCAAACAGCAACGGAGCCATTCTTCCGATGACCCTTCCTCTTGTTCCCCGCCCCCTGCGCGTCTCTGCCCTTTCGGCAACCTTTCTGGCTTCGGCGCTGTTTGCGACCGCAGGCCTTGCCGAGGGGCTGAAGACCGATCTGACGGCGCAGGTCAGCTTCGACAATCCGAAGAATGCAGATGCCGCCGTCAGCATCATCCACGGCTACCAGACCCCGGAATATCCCTATCTTCTGAAGGAATCCGGCCTGTTCGACGACATCGACTACAAGCTGGACATCCCGATTATCTCGGGGCCGCAAGCACAGATCGCCGCCCTTTATGCCCATAATCTCGACGTGGGTCATGTCGGCGACAACACCGCAGGCTTTGAATGGGCCAATGCCTATACCGACTGGTCGGCCGAGGGCGCGGTCCCGGCGATCTACAACATCGCCGGTGCGACCAGCGACCAACAACCCTTTCCCAACGGGGTCTATGCCTGGACTTCGTCGGGGGTGACCTCGCTCGCCGATCTGAAAGGCCATACCGTGGGTTACAATTTCGGCGGCAATATCTATTCCGCCTATGTTTCGGCGCTGGCCGGGGCCGGGGTAACTGAGGCCGAGGTCCAGCCGATCCTGTTTGAAAGCAATCCACTGGTGGCTCAGGCTTTCAAGGACGGCAATGTCGAGGTTGCGGTGACCGGCGCGAATTTCGTCCAGGATCTGGTCGACAGCGGGGAGGTCAAGCTGATCGCCAGCTACACCGATCTGGGCGTGCCGGGGGGACATGGTTTCATCTCGCGCCCGGATGTGCTGGCCGATCCGGGCAAGCTGGCGGCCCTGCAGGATTTCTATGCCCGGCTGAAGAAGTTCCACGCCGAATGGGTGCCCGCGCATGAGGCAGCCTATCTGCAGATCCAGCAGACAATGAACAAGCAGAGGCCCCGGGTCGCGGCGATCAATTATGCCAATTATGCGGTGATGCGGCTCTATCCGGTCGGCAATCCCGCGTTCATCGCCAAGAAACAGCGTATCGTCGATCTTGCGGTCAAGAACGGCACGCTGAAACACCAGCGCGATGTCACCAGGGCCTATAACCCGGCGTTCGACGCCATTGTTGCCGAAAATTCAGCGCGACAGGCTATATCCATGGCGTTGGGAGTGCGTGCTTGTGCCGCGTAGCACAGACGGTCGTCGGGTCATCGTGCAGACAGTTGCTGGCTTCCTGTGCCCGACCCTCGCGCGGGCCCGGGCCGGGCGGCGCGCCAAATCTTGGGGACGCCCGAGCAGACCGCCGACGACACCAGCCACAATCGAACGACCCCGCGCGACCGGTGGCCAGTCCACGGGGCGCGGCTCGCTGCGACAGTGGCGCATTACAATGGCTTTGTCGCAGCCGGCCAGGACGCGGATTTCCACCGCCCCGACCTGCGCCATGCCATCGCGCGCGGGCCGTTCCATACCGCCTGGGCGACACCGATCATCCATGACAGCCTGTCAGGGTTGCGCACCGATACCAGGGGACGGGTGATCGGCCTCGACCAGCAGCCGATCCCGGGGCTTTACTGCGCGGGTGAAAGCCAGGGTGGCTTTCCCGGCATGGTCTGGGCCGAAGCCTGCTGTTCGGGCGGCTGGCGGGTCAGACGGCGGCCTGGGCTGAAGCAAGCCGGTGCGACAGGGAGTGTCGCCCCCTGTCGGTTCAGAAGAATCCGTTTTCCGGCAGCGGCGTGCCATCGATCAGATGGCTGCCGATGGCGCGCGCCTTGTAGAGGCCGGGGTTATGGGTGGCCAATGTGCGGGCGTTGCGCCAGTGGCGGCCAAGGTTCACCCCTTCGCGCGTGGCGGATGCACCGCCCACCTCGAAGATCAGTGATCCGGCACGGGCGGCGTCCTCGTCCACGACAATCTTGGCCTGCGCGGCCGCCAGTGCCGCCGCATGGGCAAGTGCACGGTCTCGCAGGCCCGCCTCATCCGTGCTGTCGGTGGCGCTATCCAGTGCATCGGCAGCGGCCAGCACTGTCGCCTCGGCCGAGAAGGCCAGCGCCGACAATTGGCCGAGGCTGGCCAGCAGCAGCGGATCCTCGCGCGGCAGGTCGGCCGAGGCATGGGTGAAGCTGCGCCCGCGTGTCACCAGCAAGCGGGCGGCATCCGCCGCGATGGCGGCGAGGATACCGGCCACCGCTGCCGTCAGATAAAGCTGCGCGATGGTCGTGGGATAGGCTTGCGCCGCCTCGGGGCGGGTCTTGTGCAACAGGATCTCATCCGCCTCGACCCGGACATTGTCGAGCAAGGTGGTGCCGCTGCCGGTCAGACGCTGACCCATCCCGTCCCAGTCATCGATGCGCCGGATGCCGGGCCGGTCTGTGGGCAACACCGCCACGCCTTCATCGCCATCGGCGGTGCGCAGCCGCACCATGACCAGATCGGCATAAAGCGTGCCGGTTGAGTAGAACTTCTGACCGCTGAGCCGGAAGCCGCTGCCATCGGGCGTCGCGGTGGTCGCGAAATCCCGCGTTCTGACCACCATTCCCAGCTCGCCAGAGCCAAAACCCACCAGCGCGCCACCAAGGATCGCATCGCGCAGCCGGGTCTCCGCCGGCCCGATCGGGCTGCGGGCATAGGTTTCGACAAAGACATAATGGGTGCGGAAGATATGCGCGATATTGGCATCGGCCTCGGCCAGCCGGATCACGCGCGACAGGGTCTCGCGCAGTGAAAGCCCGAGGCCCCCGGCGCTGACCGGCAGGCGCAACAGGCCAAAGCCCGCGCGCCGCAGCGCCAGAACCGGCTCATGCGGCAGGTCGCGGTCCCGGTCGCGGGCGGGCGCTTCTTCGGCGATCCGTGCCAGCAGAGAAGTGAAGGCCGGCTCGCTCCAGCGCGGCCGGGTGTTGAAATTCTGTGCTGCCGTCATGCTGCCCCCTGGTTTTCCGATGCGGCGCTCTGCCCCGGATCGCTGTTTTGCCCGTCATGGATTTGCACGCGATGCCCGGGAGAGACCTCGCGCCAGCGCGCTGCAATCGGGCGGTGGCCAGGCGGGAAGACCGGGCTGCGCGGCTCGCCCGAAAGCACAGGTCGGCGCAGGCTGCGGCGGGCCGGATCAGGGATCGCCACGGCTTCCAGAAGCCTGCGGGTATAGGGATGCTGCGGATTGGCGAAGATCTCGGCCCGCGGTCCGATCTCGACGATTTCGCCCAGATACATCACCGCGACGCGGTGGCTGATCCGTTCGACCACCGCCATGTCATGAGGGAAGAGATGCGCAGGTCCGTCCTGCCAAGCTGCCGATATTCCGTCATGGGCGTCTTTCTGTCTTCTACTGTACTTTGGCGGCGGGCGGGCTGCAGCCGGGGTCGCGTCGGATCCCGGGCCGGGGTAGGGCCGGGCGCCTGTCGGGTATGCGGGCCTGCCCCGGCGCGACTGGTGCGCTACCGATTTCGTCCGCAACGATCAACAGTCCCGGCATGCAGGGACGGGACAGGCAGAAATGACCTTTGAATGCAAGCCGCTGCAGGCCGGCGTGCCCTTGCCGGGATCGCCGGAGCTGCGCGCGCTGGTCGCCGCCGTCGCCGCCGTCGCCGCTGGGGCCGAGGCGCGGGACCGGGGCGAGACTTCGCCCCGCCAGGCGATCGACCTTCTGCGCCAGCCGCGCATCGGCACCTTTCGTTTGCCGCAGCCGGTGGGTGCAGCTGCCAGCCTGCCGCAGTTGTTCGAATTCGTGATCGATCTGGCCGAAGCGGACTCGAACATCGCCCATATCCTGCGCAACCATTTCTTCAACGCCGACCGGTTGCTGCGCTCAAAATACAGTCCGATACCGCCGCTGGCTGGAGCTGGTTGAGCGCGGCGATCTGCTTGGCACCGGGGCGAGTGAGCTGGGCGTCCATGGCATCGGCGGCCCCTCGTTCAACACCACTCTCACCCCGGAAGGGGACGGTTTTGTGCTGAACGGTGAGAAATACTACAGCACCGGCAATCTCTATACCGACCATATTCTGGTCAGTGCGGTGACCCTCGACGGGCAGTTCGCCACTGCTTTGGTGCCTGTGCGCGACCCGGGTGTGGTGATTGCCGAGGATTGGGATGGCATCGGTCAGCGGCAGACCGCCAGCGGCACCACGGTCTTCACCAATGTGCGGATCGCGGCGCAGGATGTTGTTTTCCTTGAGGGTGAGGACCGGCGTGCGCCCGTCGAGGCGACCTTCCCGCAGCTTTACCTTTCGGCAATCATCGCCGGCATCCTGCGCGCAGTGGTGCGCGATGCGGCGGAACTGGTGCTGGGCCGGGGGCGCAACTATTACCATGCCGTGGCCGCCCGGCCTGCCGAGGATCCGCTGCTGCAGGAAATTATCGGCAGACTGGCCAGTACGGCCTATGTGGCCGAGGCCAGCGTGCTGCGCGCGGCAGAGGCTCTGGCGGAAGCCCAGGCCAGCGCCGAGGCGGGCCTGTTCCGCGAGGCCTCGTTGCGCGCCGCCAAGGCCAAGGTGGTGGTGGACGGGCTGGCGCTTGAGGCCGCTACCCGGCTTTTCGATGTGGGTGGGGCTTCGGCTGCGACGCAGCGCGCCCGGCTTGACCGGCATTGGCGCAACATCCGCACGATCTCGTCGCACAACCCGGTGGCCTATAAGGCGCGGGCTCTGGGCGATCTGATCCTCAACAATACGCCGCTGCCCTCGGCGGCGTTCTTCTAGGACCGGCCAGGGTCCCAAAAACCGACGAAAGGTACCGGCAATGTCGGATGTGACGACGAGGCGCGATTTTGAGGGCAAGGTGATCTGGGTGACCGGGGCATCCGGGGCGCTTGGCCATGCGACTGCGACGCTGCTCGCGCAGCGCGGAGCGACGGTGGTGGCCTCGGCACGCAGCATCGAGAAGTCGGAATTTCCCGGCCTCTCGGTGGACAGGCTGCCGGTCGATGTCACCGATGACGGGGATGTCCGCAGGGGTTTCGATACGCTGTTCGCGCGGCATGGCCGCATCGATGCTGTGGTCACCAGCACCAATGTATCGACCTTCGGCGAGTTCATCGACCTGAGCGATGACGACTGGCTGACGGTGATCCAGGCCAAGCTGCTTGGCTCGGTGCGGCCCGTTCGGGCGGCCCTGCCTGCGCTCCTTGCGCAGCAGTCGGGGCCATTGTGCTGATCAGCGGCCGTGGCGGGATCGAGCCGCCGCCCAACCATTTCCCCGGTGCCAGCGTCAATGCCGCGCTCGACCTGCTGGTGCAGGGGCTTGGCCGTCGCTACGGGCCGCAGGGGTTGCGTAGCAATGCGGTCGATCCCGGCCCGATTGAATCGCCCCGGCTGAACAGCCTGAGCAGTGTCACCGAGGAACTGACGCGCAGTCGGCGCACGGCGTTGCCCGGTCCCGGAAGGCCGCGCGATGTGGCGGACGCCGTAGCCTATCTGCTGTCGGGCGAGGCGGCCTTTGTGAATGGCACCCGGCTTTATGTCGACGGGGGGGCCAACCTTACTGATCCGGCCGCAAGCCGGCACCCGCCCGGGTGACGGCACCGACGGTCATTGTTCGTCTTTAATATCTACATATATACTGGAGTTCAGGTGACCAGGCGCCGGGAAGGACCGAGATATGTTGACGATGAAGGGCAAATACGGCCTCAAGGCCGCGATTCATCTTGCCGGTATCGCGCCGGGCGAGGTGGCCCAGTCATCCGACATTTCCGAGACCTGCGGCATTTCCAAGAAGTTTCTGGATGCCATTCTGGCGGATATGCGGGTGGCCGGATTCGTGATGACGCGCAAGGGCCGTCACGGCGGCTATGCCCTGATCCGGCCGGCCGAGGATATCATGGTCGGCCACCTCATCCGCGCGCTCGATGGCCCGCTGGCACCGATCCCCTGTGCGCGCCGCACCGGCTATGCACCCTGTCAGGATTGCGCGGACGAGAACCGCTGCGCGGTGCGGCTTCTGATGCTGGAGGTGCGCGAGGCCATCGTTTCGGTACTCGACACCCGCAGCCTGGCGCAGCTGCGCGACGTGGCGGATGGCAAGATTCCCGAAACTGAGGACGAGGGCTACGGCATCTCGGCGCTTCTGGCGGGGTAACCCCCGCGCCCGGCCACGCTGCGGTGGAGGCGCGGCGATGAACAGCGTGGCGATCATCGGTGGCGGCGGGGGCGCGGATCGAACCGTCCGTGGTGCTCAGCGCGGGGATCGCTTTCGGCGCGCAGGCTGCGCCGGGGGGCAGATCCAGCTTTGCCACTGAACGGCGGCTGCCCGGCGTATATGGTCCAGCTTTTACTTGTCCGCACAGCGAAAGACTCAGGGCTGCGCTGTGCTCCGGGCCCCTTCTGCCGTTCAGGCTGAAACGTACCTCCCGGTTCCGATATCTCCTGTGTACATTGCGTCTTGTATATCGGTGACGGGCGGGAAGAGCGAAGAAACCGTTCTGCAGGGATGTGAATTTGGATGCAGGTTCCCTTCCATATCGTCTTATATGTCTACAAAGATAATTAATATAAATTTACCACCTTTCACGCATCGACTTTTGCGCGTCACGGGCACGAGCGTGTCATGCCGAAAGACCAGCAATCCACGCACCAGGTCGATATCTGGTACACGGTCTGCCCGGTGCCTGCAGGGTACAGCATTGGCCTCGGGCGCGGCGATTTCGCTGCTGCCTTTGCCGACCGGCCGGTGAAGCTGAACAACATCCGCACCCATGCCGACAGGGCAGTGCGCGAAACGAATTACAACCACAGCCAGCGCAACGGCTTCCGTGAGGGCGGCAATGTGCCCCTGATGTGGGCGCGCTCTGAGGGCGAGGATGTCCGGGTACTGGGCATCCTGCCGGTCGAGCGGGTTGACCAGATCGCTGTTGGTCCGAATTCTGATATCCGCGATCTGGCCGGGCTGGCGGGGCGCCGCATCGGCATTGCCACCCGTCCTAATGACAAGATCGACTATGTGAAGGCGGATGATCTTGGGGCTTTCCATCAGGCGCTGCGCAGCATCGGGGCCGCGCTTTCCGAGGTGGAAATCGTAGAGGTGCCGATCACCGAACCGCTGGCCAGTTCGCTTAGCGGGTCCTCCTTCGATGTGGCCAAGCAACTGCGGGCCAAGGGGCAGAAATTCCGCGCCCTGCTGGCGGGCGAGGTCGACGCGATCCATATTTCGGCCTGGGATATAGAGGCGCATTGGCTCCTCGGTACCCGCACATTGTTCGACCTGCGGGAGAGCCTGCCCGCAAGCGACCGGGTGCAGGGCTCGAATCCAATGGTGCTGACGGTACGAGGCGAGTTGCTGCGCGACCATCCCGATCTGGTCGACGACTATGTGGCACAGGTGATCCGCACCGCCCGCTGGGCAAAGGCAAACCCAGGTGAGGCCCGCCGCAGGATCGGTCGTGACACCGGCATGCCCGAAGAGACCGTGCCGCTGGCCTTCAACCCGCAGATCGCCGAGACGCTGGAAGCATCGCTTGCGCCGGACCTGATCGAACGGCTGTCGCGCCAGAAGGATCTGTTGCTGCGATTCGGGATCATCTCCAATGATTTCGAGGTCGCCGATTGGGTCGCACATGGCCCGCTCGACCGGGCGCGTGCCATCGTCGAGGCCGAAGCTACAGGCTGAAACTTCTCGCAGTCCCCGCCGTTCCGGCGGGTCGGCCGTGCTTGCCTTTGTGGCGGCTACGGCCCCCGTATCACCCGCGCTGCTGTATGCGGAAACACCTCAGGCAGGCGGCACCTTGCGCGCAGCGATTGCACTCCTGCCCGAATGCGTCGATCCGCAGCAAGACATCTATGGCTACGGCTTCGGGCTCGGGCCGGGGCGGCAGCTGATCGACACGCTGACCTTTGCCTCGGTGGCCAGTGGCGGTGCGCCAGAGCCCTGGCTTGCCACCGCCTGGACGGTGGATGAGGCGGCGCAGGTCTTCAACTTCACCCTGCGTGACGATGTCACATTCAGCAATGAAGAGAAGCTGATCGCGCAGGCGGTGGCCTCCGATGCAAGAACAGTGGTGATCACCTTCGACCACCCGCGTGCCGATTTCCTGTTCCGCAGCTGGAGCGGCATACCTGGTATCGTGGCCCCGCAGACGCTGCAGAAAACTGCCGAACAGCGCTGCGTCGATGGGATCATAGGCTCCGGCCCCTTCGTCCAGGATGGCGCGGTCAACTTTAACAGCACAGTCACTTTCAAGCGCCGCGAGGGTTACAACTGGGCTCCCAAAGGCCTGGACCATGTCGAGACAATCGAATGGACGGTCATTCCCGAAGGCACGGTGCGCAGCGGTGCCTTGCGCTCGGGTCAGGTGGATCTGATCTTCCAGGCCTCGACCAAGGATGTGCCGTCATTCAATCGGGAAGGTTTCACGGTCCATACAGATACGGTGAATGCCCTGAGCGTCGGCTTCTTTGCCAATACGACGCGTGGCAATCTGGTCGATCCGGCGGTGCGCCGGGCGATCCAGCTGGGTATCGACCGGCAGAAGGTCATCGATTACGCTTTCGACGGGATCGGTGTTCCGGCGCGCAATCTCGTGGCCTCGGGCTCGCCGATTTACAACGATCTGGGCGATCTTCTGGTGCAGGATCAGGCGAAGGCGCGTGAGATCCTCGATGCCGCTGGCTGGACCCTGCCAGAAGGTGCCAAGATCCGTGAGAAGGACGGCAAGTCACTCGAGATCGAGCTGACTTTCCGCGAGAATGCCTACAATCTGGTGACCACCGAGGCGGTGCAGCAGCAGCTGGCCCAGATCGGCATCCAGATCACCCTGCGTCCGCGAACCGGTGCGGATTTCGCCAATGTGGTGAACAGCAAGGCCTATGAACTGCACCGCTGGAGTTCGGAATTCTGGCCGCCGCGGATGCTGTCGCCGCGCGGCAACCGGGGCGCAAGCAGCCTGGTGCTGCCCGCGCTGGTTCTGGCAGTGCCGACGGCGGCAACCACGGTGCAGCTTTTGGTTGCCAGTCTGCGCTCCACGCTGGACGAGCCGTTCATCGCCATGGCCCGCGCCAAGGGTGGCAGCCGGCGTTACGTGCTTTATATCCATGAGCTGCGCGGCTCAGTCTTTCCGGTTGTCACGGCGCTTGGCGTGACGGCGGGCACGCTGATCGGCGGCACAGTGGTGCTCGAGACAGTGTTCTCACGGCTTGGCATCGGCGCAGTGATCATGCGGGCGGTCAGCTATCAGGACACCCCGTCGTCTTGGCCGTCGTGCTGTTCACCGCCGGCGTCTTTGTTCTGATCAACCTGCTGGTGGATCTGGCCTATCCGCTGATTGATCCGCGCGTCGATCTGGCGGCTTCGGGGCGGCGGCGCGGGCAAGAGGCATAAGATGACCCATCACGATTTCACCTCGCAAGACAGCCCCGCCTCCTTGGCACGGCCCGGGCTGACCAGGGCCACCGGACTGGCGCGCCGGGCGCTGACCAGGCCCTTCCTGCAGCTGTCCTGGGCGATTGCCGCCCTTCTGCTGCTGGCGGCCTTCGTCCCCGGCCGGATCACGGTTAATGACCCGCTGTTCGGCGAACTCGACCGCCTGTTGCCCCCTGTCGGCGACCATTTGTTTGGCACAGATAATTTCGGCCGTGATCTCTTTGCCCGTGTCGTCTTTGGCGCGCAGGAAACCGTCAAGGCGGTGATCATTGCGGTGCTGGTCGGGCTGCTGCTCGGCTCGACCCTCGGGCTGGTGGCCGGCTGGTATGGCGGTCTGGCCGATGATGCGATCATGCAGCTGGTCGATGTGCTGCTGTCGGTGCCGACGCTGATGATCGCGCTGGCGATCATCGCAGTACTGGGGTTCGGCACGGTTAATCTGGCGATTGCAGTGGGCATCGGCAGCGTCGCCTCTTTCGCGCGGGTGATGCGAGGCGAAATCCTGCGGCGGCGCGCCGCCGACTGGATCGAGGCCAGCGCTTTCTGCGCAGTGGCGTCTGGTGCTGATAGAGCTCCTGCCCAATGCCTTCGGTCCCATCGCGGTTCTGGCCACGATCGAGGCAGGCTGGTCGATCCTTTCGATTTCGGCGCTCAGCTTTCTGGGTTTTGGCGCGCCCGTCCCGGCACCCGAATGGGGCCTGCTGATCGCCACGGGGCGCGACTACCTCGGCACGGTCTGGTGGGTCGCGATCATTCTGGGGCTGGCAGTGGCAATCAGCGTAATCGCGCTCAACACCATCGCGGCTCCATCGCTGAACGGGGGGCGGAATGACCGATACGTCGTTGCCGCCCGCCGCAGAGATCCGCGGCCTGACGCTTGGCTATCGCACCCGTCAGGGGCTGGTGGCGGTGCTGCATGACATTTCCTTCTCGGTGGGCCGGGGCGAGGTCGTGGCGCTGGTCGGCGAAAGCGGGTCGGGAAAAAGCACGCTGGCCCATGCGCTGCTGGGGCTTTTGTCCGAGACGGCGGAGATCTCGGCCAGGCGCATGTTGCTGGACGGCGTGGATGTCACGGATCTGGACGAGGCGGCGCGCCGCCGCCTGCATGGCCGCAAGGTGGCGCAGATCCCGCAGGATCCGACCATGACGCTGAACCCGTTACAGCGGATCGGTCGCCAGACGGTCGAGCCGCTGCGCATCCATGGCCTGCTGCGCGAGCCGCGTGCCTTGTCTGCCCGCGCCGTCGAGCTGCTGGCCCGCGTCGGCATTGGCCAGCCCGAGGCGCGGGTGCGCCAGTATCCCGGTGCGCTGTCGGGCGGCATGCGCCAACGGGTACTGATCGCCTCGGCGCTATCCTCTGGGCCTGCGCTGCTTCTGGCGGATGAGCCGACCACAGCACTGGATGTAACGGTGCAGAAGCGCATTCTCGATGATCTGGGCGCATTGCTCCGGGCCGAGGGACTCTCGGTGCTGCTGGTCACCCATGATCTGGCGGTGGCGGCGGATCGGGCGGACCGGGTCATCGTGCTGAAGGACGGGCGTCGTGTCGAACAAGGGCCGGTGGCGCAGGTGCTGCGCCATCCCCGCGCCGCCTATACGCGGCTGCTGATCGACAGCGCGCCACAACACGGGCCGGTGTCTGCCACCGTGCCGTCCTCTGTACAGGCCGGCGCGGCGCCGATCCTGCAGGTCGAAGCGGTGGTGAAGGATTTCGCCCAGGGCGCGGGGCAGTTGCGCGCGGTGGATGGCATTTCGCTGTCGGTGCACGCCGGTGAAACGGTGGCGCTGGTCGGCGAATCCGGTTCGGGAAAAACCACGCTCGGGCTGCTGGCCGAGCTGCGGGCGCGGCATGGCATCGGCTATCTGTTTGTATCGCACGATCTGGCGGTGGTGCGCCGCATTGCGGACCGGGTGCTGGTGATGCGCGCGGGCCAGCTGGTTGAAGCAGGCCCGACCCATAACGTCTTCGACCGTCCCCGGCAGGGTCATACCCGTGATCTTCTGGCGGCGATCCCGGGCCAGGGCCTGTCAGCCGCAGTGTCAGATCCGCGCCACCCCCTGTTGCCAGAGCTTGAGGAATGACAATGCTGGACCGATCCCAAAGCCACGCCGGGGTCGCCGCCGCCGACACCGCTGCCGCAGAACTGCTGCTGGCCGGCTGGAGCGCCGATGATTTCGACAGCTTTCGCGATGCGGATCGCGAGGTTGGACGCGATCCGAACCCGCGCCATGCCCTGCCTCCGCTCGCTTCAACCCTGATGCCGGCCGAGGCGGCGCAGCAGGTGCTGCGGCTTGCGGTGCTGGACCTCTCCGCCGGCCGTGATGCGGCGCATCGCTGGCAAGGCGCGCGGGCCTGGACCATCCTGTTTGATCAGCCCGCGCTCGGGCCGACGGTACTCGCCGGTCCGCAGGTGTCCTTGCAGCCCGGCAGATCCGGGGTCTGGCGGGTCACCGACAGCCTGCGCCCTGCGCCGCTGATCGAGCCGCCCGCGCGGGTCATTGTGCTGGGCCGGGACCCGGCCGGTCAGTTTGCTGCGCCTCGGCTGGCGGCGGGCTTCACACCAGACACGGGGTTTCAGCTCGATCCGCAGGCTTTTGGCGAGCGTCGCCTGCTGCCAGGCCGGATCGTAGTGGCCGATCAGGCGGCGCTGGCCGTGCGCGCGCTCTGGCCGGAATCGCCGACGCTGGAGGGGTTTGCCGCGGCGCAGGTGGCCCTGGCGCGGCTTCTGTCTCTGGCAGTGGCGCTTGGCGGGCTGAAGGCGGCCCTCTGGAAAGCGCACAGCCATATCCGGCTGCGTGCCAGCCGCTGGTATGACGCCTGGCCCGGCCCGGTGCGCGAGGATCCGCTGGTTCTGCGTGAGTTCGGTCGCTGGTGGGTCGGCTTGCGCGCGGCCGACGAGCTGTTCTCGAACCTGGTCGCAGGCCTGTCCGACGATGCCGCCCTGCGGGCCGCAACCCCGGTTCTGACCCTAGCCGAGACCCATGTCGCGCGCCTTGGCAGCCGGCTTTTCAACGAGGTTTTCGAGCTGACCGGGGCGAGCGCCATGCGTCGTGACCGCGAACTTGACCGACATTGGCGCGGATGGGCTGCCCGCCCGGCACAACCCGCCTGGATATGGAGCGCCGAGGAATGACTGTCGCCACCGGACCCGAAGCACTGACTGACAACCCTTTCGGACCCGCCCGCATCATTGTGGATGAAGTCGAAGCGCTGCGGATCGCCGATGAGGTGGCCGCCTGGCTCGTCCCCGGTGCCCGTGATCGTGACCTGGGGGGCGAGGTGCCCTGGCAGGCGCTGCAATACCTTTCGGCTTCGGGTCTGGCGGCGATCCGGCTGCCTGCCCGGTTGGGCGGGGCCGATCCCTCGCTTGCCCAGCTTTACTATGTCGATTTGATCAAGGGCCAGTTCATCGGCGAGATGCCCGCGCCCGAGGCCGCCTTTTTTGCCGCCGAAGCGCTTGCGGGTGCCCGCTGGGGCAATGCCACTCAGCTGGTGCCCGAGGGCGGACATTACCTGCTGAATGGCGAAAAGCATTTCTGCGCCGGCGCGCTGACCTCGCATTGGACGCTGGTTCCGGCGCGACATGCGGATGGGGCCTATGCCGCCGCGATCCTGCCGGCCGGAATTACCGGGATGGAATTTGGCGGCGACTGGGATGTGGTGGGGCAACGTTCAACCTTCAGTGTCTCGGTCCGATTCCGCGATGTGGTGGTGCCTGCTGCCTGGGTGGATGACGGCAGCTTTACCCCCGATCCACTGCGGGGGTGCGGTGCTGTTTGCGCAGAACCAGCTGGCACATGCGGCGTTGCAGGCCGGCATCGGCGATGGCGCGCTCGATCTGGCAGTGGATGCGGCGCTGGCGGACAGCCCGGTCGACGAGACCGCCGCGGCCCTGGCCGTCGATGAGGCAAAATCCATCGCCTATGAATATGGCCCGGCGCGCAGTCAGACTTTGGCCGCTCTGCTGGGGTCCGGGGACGAGGCGCTGGCCGCCGACCGCTATTGGCGCGAGCCCGCACCCATTCGCTGCATGACCCGGTGCGCTGGCGGCAGGCCTTTGTCGGTGATTGGTGGCTGAACGGGCGCGTGCCGCCCCCCTCGCAATCTGACGGTGCTCAGCCATGTCCAGACAGATGCATCTCAACCTGAACCTCAACACAACCGGCTTTCATCGCGCTGCCTGGCGCGCACCGGACGGTCACCGCTTTGGCTTTGTCGAGATTGACCATTACCTTCAGGCGGCGGCTCTGGCCGAAAAGGGTCTGTTCGATGCGGTGTTCCTGGCCGATTACATGGCGATCGGCGAGGCGATGGAGACCGAGGACAGCCTTGCCCTTGACCCGGTGGTGGTCGCGGCGTCGATCCTGGCACGGACGTCGCGGATCGGGGTGATCGTCACCGCCTCGACCACCTATCACCAGCCCTATGCGCTGGCCCGCGCGCTGTCGAGCCTAGATCACGCCGGGCGCGGGCGGATCGGCTGGAACGTCGTGACCTCGATGCATGCCCATACCTCGGGGAATTTCGGACTGGACCGGCATCCGGATTCTGCAACCCGCTGGGCGCGCGCGCATGAGTTTCTGGCGGTGGCGGGTGCGCTATGGGAAAGCTGGGACGAGGGAGCCTTGCAGGCCGACCGTGCGGGCGGCACCTTTGCCGATACCACGCGGATACGAGCCATCAACCATCGCGGCCCTCATTTCGCGGTGACTGGGCCGCTGCAACTGCCGCGCTCGCCCCAGGTGCGGCCGCTGATCGTGCAGGCCGGTCCTTCCGAGGGTGGGCGTGCCTTCGCCTCTGCCCATGCCGATCCGATCTTCACCGGCCAGCACAGCCTCGAGGCAGCGACCCTGTTCCATGCCGATATCCGCAACCGAAGCCGCGCCGCCGGGCGGGCCGAGCGGGCGGTCGCGATCCTGCCGGGGCTGCACATCACCCTGGGCGACACCGAAAGGGAGGCCTGGGACCGGCTGAACGCGCTGGAGGAGCTGATCCTCGCCGCGGCGCGGATCGCCAGCGTGGCCAGGGCGCTTGGCCTTGATCCGGCGGCGCTGCACCTGGACCAGCCAGTGCCCGGGCATCTGCTTGATGGGCTTGAAACCGTTGCAAGCCCGCTGGAGCATGGCGTGCGGGATCTGCTCCGCAAGGACAGGCTGACGGTGCGTCAGATCAGCGCCGGAGGATATACCGCCCATAAACGGCTGGTCGGTACGCCCGAGCAGGTGGCGGATCAGATAGCCGACTGGTTCGAACGCGGCATCGTCGACGGATTCAACATCTCAGGCGATGTCTATCCTTCGGGACTGACCGCAATTGTGGATGGTGTGATTCCGATCCTGCAGAGACGCGGATTGTTCCGCACCGCATACCGGGACGAAACCCTGCGCGACCGCTACGCCGCGCCCTGGCCTGGTGCGGGGCCTGCCGACCCCGGACCGCGAGAGAACCGCCATCAGGAGGACAGCGATGTCGCCTTATCACAGCTATGACCCGGACAAGGGCCATGGCCTGCCGCATGACCCGTTGCGCGCGATCGTGGCCCCCCGGCCCGTCGGCTGGATCCCGACGCTTGGGACGGATGGGCGGGCCAATCTTGCTCCCTACAGCTTTTTCAACATCTTCTCTTATGATCCGCCGATCCTGATCTTCGGCAGCATTGGCGAGAAGGACACGTTCCGCAACGCGATCGCCAGCGGCGAATTCGTCTGCAACATCGCCTCGCTCGCGCTGGCACCTGCGATGGCGCAAAGCGCCTGGCCCTATCCGCCGGAGGTTGATGAATTCGAGGCGCTTGGGCTGGCCAAACAGGCCAGCGACCTGGTGGCAGCGCCGCGCCTGCGCGATGCGCCGGTCGCGCTTGAATGCAGGGTGGTGGACTCGCAGCGCCTGCGGGACCTGTCCGGCCATGAGCTGGAGAGCCGCATTGTGATCGGCCAGGTGCTGCGCATCCATATCCGTCAGGAGCATCTCGTGGACGGCATCTATGACCTGTCACGCACCCGGCCCGTCGCCCGCTGCGGCTATGCCGGCGATTACATCGCGACCGAGCGGCTGTTCGACCTGCGCGCCCGCGATCCCGCCACGCCGCTTCCCCCTTTCCCCCACACAACGACGGTTACCTGACATGACGAGCCAGACCTTTTCGGCGATCATCATCGAGCTGGGCCTTGCCCCGGTGCTGGACGAGCTGCGCGCAGGTGCCGCCCGCCGCAACCATTTCGCGCTGGTCGAAACCGTGCTGCGGCTTGGCCCGGGCAGCGCGCTCGCGCGCAAGGTGCTGCCGAAGGTGGCGGCGGGCGAGATCTTCGGCTGGTCGCTGGGAGAGACAGCGGGCGATCCGGCCCTTGGCCTGACCATCCATCGCGGCGAGGGGCGGCGCGATTCCCCCCGGCTGCGGATAACGGCGGCGGGGCTGCGCCTCGACGGGGTGACGCATTACAGCACCGGAAACCTCTATGCCGACCATCTGCAGGTCACCGCCTCGGACGAAGGCAACAATGTCGTCCAGCTGGTGGTTCCGGTCACACGCGCAGGTGTCAGTATTCCCGACGATTGGGACGGTTTTGGCCAGCGTGGCACTGGCTCGGGCACGACCGAGTTTGTCGATGTGGCCATCAGGCCTGAAGACATCATCGACCGGCAGCCGGGGGCACCGCCGCCGCCGCCCTATGCCAGTTCCTTCACCCAGCTTTACCTGACCACAGTGGTGGCGGGGGTGGCGACGTCCGCGCTGCAGGAGGCCACAGCGCAAGTGTCTGCCCGTAAAAGCAATTACTACCATGGGCTGAACGATCGCCCTGCCGACGAGGTCGAGATCCAGCTGGTGCTGGGTGAGATCTCGGCCGATGTCTATGGCATCCGCGAGGCAGTGCAAACCAAGGTCTTCGTCGACCGGCTGTCGCAGGCGGTGATTGCGCGCATCTTCGAGGTGCTGAGCGGTCGCGGCATCCGCGCCGAGGCGGCGCTTGATAGCCACTGGCGCAATGCGCGCGCAATCTCGGTGCACAACCCAGCGATCTACAAGGCCCGCATCCTCGGCGATCATCTGGTCAATGGCCGGGCGCTGCCCGCCGGTCTGTTCTTCTAGACGTTCCGCCCAGGCATCTGGTGGATCGGGTTCAGGATGAATCTGTCTGGCTCTGATGTCCAACTCTGGCAGGTGTAGTCGTAAGGGGTGAGATCTCCGAGGGTCTTGAGCGGTCGAGCGAAGTTGCAGGCCGCCATGACGTCCGTCAGATGTTCTCGCATCTGGTCATGGCTGTCGTAATGAACGCGTCTTACGGTGGTGTTCCTGATGGTACGGTTCGTCCGTTCGACCTGGCCGTTGGTCCAGGAATGCTTGGGCCTCGTCAGATGGTGCTTGATGGCGTTGGCTTCGCAAATCGTGTCAAAGCGCATCGGCCGGGAGGAGATGGTGTTCAGGTGCCGGGCAAGACGCGCCGCCGGCGCCTGACGATTGCCAACAGCGCTGATGACTTCATGCGGCTCATCGCGATCTTGCGGGACTACGGCCTGCCTGTCCGGATCGGCTTCGGGTCCCCTTTTTTGACCGCAGATTCGAAGCCGTGCGGTGCGCCTTGAGACACTTGTGCAGGCTCACCCGAACGCATGGCGTTCGCCTGCTCACATCGATCATCACCGTCTTCGGAACGGCTGCCCCGGAAGCAAGCCCGTACATCATCCGGGCAAAAACCCGGCGCATCACAGGCGCGCTCGAACCAGTGACGCTTTGCCCGTGATACTCCACCGCTGCCAGCGGTGTAGAGGGTCTTCGTGGGGCCATACTTCCCCGGGGTACCCCGCCACCGCAAACTATTGCGATTCACAAAGATTATGTCACTTAGAACACGACGATCATCGACGCGCGGATTGCCATGGCTTTTGGGAAGAACGGCGAAAGCCGCCCCATTCGCGCGTCAGTCAGTAAGAACAGGTTGCTCATCAAAGGGTCCTGAGCCTGGCTGAGGAAATTTTCTGTCGGTATCTTTACAGCTGACAGCAAGATAACTAGGATGCGCGGCGAACAAGGCAGAATCCTGTTTCTGCCGCGACAACTGCGTCGCACCGTTCAATTGAGCCAGGATCAGGACAAACGGGTCCGTAAATCTGGCTTCAAAATCAAAAGTACCACATTGATCAGGGCGTTAGGCACCATTTGCGTTGCCGTCTGTTGCTTGCGCAGCACCCGGCCCGTTGCCGGCCCTTCCCCCCAACATCGGAGCTTCCATGTCCATGAACCGCCGTCAGGCGTTGGGTGCCTTTGGCGCTGCAACTGCCCTCAGCCTCACCTCGGCCCGTGCCTTTGCGCAGGAGGGGCCGATCACAGTATCCGCCCTTTACGACCAGTCGGGGGGGCTTGAGTCCTATGGCCAGCCCATCGTCGACGCGTTGCGATTTGCCGTGGATGAGCAGAACGCGAAAGGCGGGCTGCTTGGGCGTGAGGTGAAGCTCAACGTCTATGATCCGCAGACGAATATGCAGCTTTACGCGCAATTCGCCCGTCAGGCGGCGCTGTCGGACAAGCCGGCGGTGGTCTTTGCCGGGATCACCTCGGCCTCGCGCGAAGTCGTGCGCCCGATCATGCGTCAGTTCAACACGCTTTACTTTTACGCGAACCAGTATGAGGGCGGCGTCTGCGACCGCAATATGTTCGCAACCGGCGTGACCCCGGGCCAGACCGTTGAAAAGCTGGTCGATTATTCGGTCAAGAACAACGGCGGCAAGGTTTATATCGTCGCGGCCGATTACAACTATGGCCAGATCATCGCCGATTGGGTGAAGAAATACACCGCCGACCACGGCGGCGAGGTGCTGGGCGTCGAGTTCTTCCCGATGGATGTGACCGATTTCAAGACCTCGATCTCGAAGATCCAGGCGGCAAAGCCGGACTATGTCTGGTCGGCGCTTGTCGGCGGCGCGCATATCTCTTTCTATCGTCAGTGGAAGGCCGCGGGGATGCTGGGCAAGATCCCGATGTCCTCGACCACCTTCGCGGGCGGCAATGAACATGTGATCCTGACGCCCGAGGAATCCGATGGTATCATGGTCTGCCAGAACTATCTGCAAGAGCTGGACAATCCGCTGAACCAGCAGTTCGTGGCTGATTTCCACGCGAAATTCGGCGCGGATTACCCTTATATCACCGAGTTGGGCATGGGCGCCTATCAGGGCTTCCGTCTTTGGGCGGCGGGCGTTGAAAAGGCCGGCACCATCGACCGTCTGCCGGTGATCGAGGCGCTGGAAACCGGCATCTCGCTGGATGCGCCCAGCGGTCGCGTCACCATCGATCCGAAAACCCATCACACCACAATGGATGTGCATATCGCGCGGGTCGAAAACGGCGGCCTGATTCCGGTCGAGACCTTCGAGCAGCAGCCCCCGGCTGATACCGCGCTGGTCTGCGATCTGGTCGCAAACCCGGATGACAACCAGCAATACGTCATCGATTTCTAAGGAAAAAGCATGGATTTCGCGTCCGTCCTCGTGATCGAAATCCTGGGGTCCATTGCCATTCTGGTGCTGATCAGCATCGGTCTGGCAGTGGTTTTCGGGATGATGAAAGTCATCAACATGGCCCATGGCGAGTTTCTCATGCTCGGCGGCTATGTGGCAATCTATGGCACCAACCATGCCGGTCTGAACTTCTGGATCAGCGCGCTGATCCTTGCGCCCCTGGTGGTGGGGCTTGTCGGTCTGGCGCTGGAATGGCTGGTCATCCGCCACCTTTACGGGCGGATGATCGATACCATGCTGGCAACCTGGGGCATCAGCCTTGCGCTGATCGGTGGCATGACCATGCTGGTTGGCAATACGACCACGGGGATTCCGACGCCGCTTCCAAGCGTCAGCATCGGCGAATACTCCGTCAGCGGCTATGTGATCTTTCTGATCATGCTGGCGCTGGCGGTGTTCGCCGGGCTGTTCTGTCTCTTCAAGCTGACCACCTTCGGGCTGCAGGCGCGGGCAACCACGCAAAATGCCGATATGGTTGCGGCTCTTGGCGGCAAACCGCGCCGGATCTATGCGCTGACCTTCGGGCTGGGCGCAGCCCTTGCAGGTCTTGGCGGTGCGGCCCTTGCGCCGCTGACCGGGGTGATCCCGACGATTGGGGCTTCTTATATCGCTAAGGCCTTCATCACGGTGATTTCCGGCGGCGCGGCGGTGATCGCCGGCAACCTCTCCGCCTCGGTCCTCTTTGGGTCGGTCGGGCAGATCTTCACCTATATCTATACCCCGGTGATCGGCGAGGTTACGCTTTTGCTGACCGCGATCGTGCTGATCCGCATCTTGCCGCAGGGCATCACCGGCCGCTTCTTCAAGAGGTCGATCTGATGTCCCGCATCCTGCAACCCGCGTTGCTTTTCGCTGCTCTGGTGCTGGGGCTTCTGGCCCCGGGCTGGCTCGAGCTGTTCACCATCTACGAATTCACCGCCTATCTCATCATGGCGGTGTTGGCACTGAGCCTCGCCTTTGTCTGGGGAAAAGGCGGGATCATGTGCCTCGGCCAGGCCGCCTTTTTCGGCCTGGGCGCCTATGCCTGGGCTGTGGGGGCGATTAATTTCGGCCCAGGCATAGCTGCGCTGGCCATCGCGGTTGCGGTGCCCGCAGCTTTCGCGGCGGTGCTTGGCTATTTCATGTTCTATGGCCGCATCAATGACATCTATATCGGGGTCATCACACTGGCGGTGACACTGATCCTGTTCAACCTGATCAACTCCACCTCCGGGCCGCAATACCGCATCGGATCGGCGCTGCTCGGAGGCTTCAACGGGATGACCGGCATTCCAACGCTGGCCTGGCCGGGGGGGATGCCGCTTGATCCGGCAGAGATCTTCCGCCTGACGGTGATCGTGATCGTCGCCTCCATCGTCGCCATCACGCTTTACCTGAAGACGACCCCCGGCAAGACCGCCATCGCCGTGCGTGAAAACGAGGTCCGGGCCGAACTGCTGGGCTATAATGTGGCGCAATCGAAGCTGATCACCTTTACGCTGGGCGGGGCGCTGGCGGGGCTTGGCGGCTGTCTTTTCGCCAATTGGGGCGCCTTTGTCAGCCCGACGATCTTCAGCCTTGTGCAATCGGCACAGATCATCATCTGGGTGATCGTGGGCGGGCGCGGCACGCTGATCGGGCCGATTCTGGGCTGTATCGCGCTTCAATGGGCGACGATGAAGCTGGGCACGCAGCAGGTGGTGCAGGTCAATCTGGTGCTCGGGCTGGTGCTCGCCTTCTTTGTCCTCGTGGTGCCGCAGGGGATCGTGCCGATGATCACAGGGCTTTTGCGCCGCAAACCCAAAGCTGAAGCGGAGCAGAGTGCATGAGCGGCGAGATCATCCTTCAGGCCCGGGGCCTTGGCATCAGCTTTGGCGGTGTAGATGCGGTCAGGGCGGTTGATTTTGAATTGCGCCAGGGCGAGCTGCGCTGCCTGATCGGCCCGAATGGCGCGGGCAAGACCACCTTCTTCCGGCTGCTTTCGGGCCAATATGCGCCGACGCGTGGCGCGGTGACATTCCGGGGCAAGCCGCTGGTGGGGCTGAAGCCCTGGCAGATCGCGCGGCTCGGGATCGGCATCAAGACCCAGGTGCCCAGCCTGTTCGAGGGGCTGAGCGTTCAGGAAAACATCGATATGGCGGCGCGCCGGCGTTTGCGCGGCCGCGCTGTTGCGCCAGTGGTCAGCGATGTGCTGGACCATATCGGCCTTGGGGATCTGCGCCACCGCGCCTGTGCCGAACTGGCCCATGGTCAGCGCCAATGGGTCGAACTCGGCCAGATGCTGGCGATGAAGCCGGCGGTCGCGCTGCTTGATGAACCGGCGGCGGGCATGACCCATAGCGAGAGTCTGAAGACCGTCGAAATCATCCGCGACATCACGCAGCACAGCGCGGTGATCGTGGTCGAACATGACATGGATTTCATCCGCCTGATCGGCGAGCGCGTCACGGTATTCGAGCGCGGCGCCGTGATCGCCGAGGGAAGTTTCACCGAGATCTCAAAGGATCCGCAGGTGCGGGCCGCCTATCTTGGCCGCAAGGAGAATGCCGATGCTTGAGGTAGCCGGGCTGAAATCGGGCTATGGCCGCGTGCCGGTGCTGCGCGGCGTCGATCTGACGCTTGGTCGCGGTGAGTGCATCGGGCTTCTCGGTCGCAACGGCATGGGCAAGACGACGCTTTTGCGCGCCATCATGGGCGAATTGCCGAACTGGTCAGGCGAGATCCGCAAGGATGGTCAGGTGCTGACGGCCAAACCGGTGCAGGCCCGCGCCCGCGCCGGGATCGGCTATGTGCCGCAGGGCAAACAGCTTTTCAAACTGCTCAGCGTCGAGGAAAACCTGCGCATGGGCTGTGTGAAGAAATTCAGCGCCGCCCGCGAGAGGATCGCCGAGGTGTTGGACCTCCTGCCACGCCTCGTGCCGTTGCTCGAACGCCCTGCGGGCATGCTTTCGGGCGGCGAGCAGCAGCTTCTGGCGCTTGGCCGCTGCCTTTGCGGCGAGCCGGATCTGATCCTGCTGGATGAGCCGACCGAGGGCATCCAGCCCAATATCTGCGACGAGATCATCGATGTGCTGATCCGTCTGCGCAAAGAAAAGGACCTGTCGATCATTCTGGTCGAACAGGACATCGATTTCCTCTGGTCGATCTGTGACCGCGTTCTGGCGGTCGACAAGGGCAGCGTGTCGAAGACCATCGACCCGAAAGCCGCCGGATCGGAAGAGGAAGCCAAGGCATTTATCGGGATCGAGGGCTGAGACGTGACCATCCGCAAACCCAATTTCGACGATATGCTGGCCGCAGATCAGGATCTGGGCCTCGGGCTGAGCGAAGACGAGCTGACGACCTTCACCACCCTGATGGAGGCCGTGGCCGAAGATTACGCCATCGTCGATGCGCTGACCCCGGAACTGCCCGAGGTACGCTATCCGCGCACCCCCGGCCATTACCCCGCCCCCGAAGACAACCCCTATAACGCCTGGTATGTGAAAACCCGGATTGAGGGGCGGCCCGGCGGCCCGCTTTCGGGGCTGCGCATGGCGCTGAAAGACAATGTCATGCTGGCAGGTGTGCCGATGATGAACGGTGCGTCCAGCCTGCGCGGCTATGTGCCGGACGTGGATGCCACGCTGGTCACCCGGCTGCTGGATGCCGGCGCGGTGATCGAGGGCAAGGCGCAATGCGAATATTTCTGCGTCTCGGGCAGCAGCCATACCGGCGCGCAGGGCCCGGTGCGCAACCCCCATGACGAGACGCGCTCGGCGGGCGGGTCTTCCTCGGGCTGTTCGGCGCTGGTGGCTGCGGGTCTGGTCGATGCCGCTATCGGTACCGATCAGGGTGGATCCGTGCGGATCCCGGCGGCCTATGCCGGTTTTGTCGGCATGAAACCGACGCATGGGCTGGTGCCCTATACCGGGGTGATGCCTGTCGAGATGACGCTGGACCATGCGGGCGTGATGTCGGGAGATGTCGCGACCAATGCGCGGGTTCTGACCGCGATTGCCGGGGCGGACGGGCTTGATCCGCGCCAGCAGGCACTGCCAGCCGCCACGGATTACAGCGAAGGGATTGCGGCGGGGGCCAAAGGTCTGCGTATCGCAGTTATCCCCGAGGGCTTTGGCTGGCCGAATTCCGAACCCGATATCGACGCGACGGTCCGGGCGGGGGCAGAACGCCTTGCCACGCTGGGTGCCACTGTTGACGAAGTCTCAATTCCGCTGCACCGCAAGGGCCATGCGATCTGGACACCGATTGCCACCGAAGGCACCGTCGCCCAGATGGAAGGGCTGAATTACGGCTCCAACTGGAAGGGGCTTTACGTCACCAGCCTGATGCGGGCGCAAAGCGACTGGCGCGATCATGCGGCGGATTTTCCCGATGATGTGAAATCGGTTCTGCTTGCGGCGCATTACTTCCGGGGTCAGTATCATGGGCAGACCTATGGCAAGGCACAGAACCTGGTCCGCCGTCTCAAGGCGGCTTATCTGGCGGTGCTTGCGGATTACGATATGCTCCTGATGCCGACCGTTCCCCTCAAGGCCCCGAAACTGCCCGAACCAGGATGCGGTCCGGCGGAATGGGTCGGACGCGCGCTGGAGATGAATGCAAATACCGCGCCCTTCAATGCCACGGGCCTGCCCGCGATCAGTCTGCCCTGCGGTCGGGCCGAAGGCCTGCCGGTGGGGATGATGCTGGTCGGGCGCGAACATGCCGAGGCCCTGCTTTACCGCGCGGCTGCGGCCTATGAAGCGGGTTTTGACTGGAAGACGCTGTGATGCAGCTTCTCAATACGCGGCGGGAAAGCTGGCCGGTCGGACTGCTCTTTTCAGAGACGAGCCAGACTTCGGCAGTCGAACACAGTCAGGCCTGCGCCACCTTGCTGGCGATAGACGAGGTGAATGCGGCGGGCGGCATCAACGGCCTGCCGCTGGAGCCCTGCCGGCTGCCCGTCGGGCCGCACCCGGATGATTACCGTCTCGCGGCGGAAAAGCTGGCCGATGAGCATGGCGTACGGGTGCTGTTCGGCACCCATATGTCGCATTCACGCAAGGCCGTGCTGCCTGTCGTTGAAAGCCGCGAGGCGCTGCTGTTTTACCCCACGCTTTATGAGGGGTTCGAATTCTCTCAGAACTGCATCTATACCGGGGCCGCGCCGAACCAGAACTCGGTCCCGCTGGCGCGGCATCTGCTGCGCCATCATGGCAGGCGGGTCTTCTTCATCGGCAATAACTACGTCTTTGCCCATGAATCCAACCGCATCATGCGCGACCTGTTCGAACAGGCCGAGGGTCAGGTGGTGGGTGAGGTTTACCTGCCCTTCGGCGCCTCGGATGACGACCTGGCGGATGTGATCGCAAAGATCGAGGCCCTGCGCCCCGATGTGATCTATTCGACCGTGGTCGGCAGCGACACGATCCGGCTTCACCGGGCTTTTGCCGGCACCCGCAGCCGGGCAGAGGGGGCGGTGATCGCCAGCCTCGCGACCAACGAGGCGGATCTGGCACAGATGGATGCAGAGCTGTCCGAAGGCTTCCTTGCCGCGGCGCCCTGGTTTTCCACTTTGCAAAACCCGGAAAGCCAGGCCTTCCGCGCCGGGATGGAGGCCCGTTTTGGCGGGGATATCGCGCTGACCTCCGGGGCAGAAGCCGCGTATTTCCAGGTTCATCTTTTCGCACAGGCGGCACGGCAGGCGGAGCTGCCTGCGCTGGATGCGGTGCTGGCCCGGCTGGCAGATGTGCGTTTTTCTGCACCCGAAGGCGAGGTTCGCATTGACGCTGCGACCCATCACTGCTGGCTCTGGCCTAGGATCGGCAGGGTCAATGCCCGGAATGCCTTTGAAGTGATCGAAGACGCCGCAGCGCCGGTAAAGCCCGAACCCTATATGGTCGAGCACAGCTTTGGGGGTGATCTGATCAGCCATGCCTAAGCCCAGCGGCCAGCCAAAGATCAGCGATCTGAAAGGCACCAGGGTTCTGGTGCTGCTGCCGCCCGGGCGCGAGGCTGAGGGGCTGATGACCCACCTGATCCGTATTGGCTGCCTGCCGCGTCTTGACTGGCCGATCCCTGCGAGGCTGCCCGAGGATATCGATGTGGCAATCGTCACTGTCGATTCCGATGCGCGCGCCGATGTCCGGGTTCTGATCACCAGCCTGACCGAACTGAGCCCGCCGATCATTGTACTTGTCGGCTATGAGGATCCCTCGACTCTGCAACTGGTACTGGAATTGCGTGCGGCTGCGGTGATTGAACGACCGGTGAAACCCTTTGGTCTACTGACCAATCTGATGATCAGTCGGGACATCTGGAAACGTCGCCGGAAGAACCTGGAACGGATCGCGGCCGCCGAACAGCGCCAGGCCGCGCGTTCCGTTGTCGATATCGCCAAGACCCTGCTTTGCAGGGTCCGCAACATCGAAATGGGCCAGACCCATCGTTATCTGCAAAAGGCCGCGATGGATGGCCGCATCTCAATCGAAGCTGCGGCAGAGCGTGTGATTGCCGGGATCATGGCAGAGACATCCGGCCAGGGGCCGCCGCACGATCCGCCTGACTGACTTCAGCCGGTTTACCACCCGATCCTGACCTCTTTCGCAACGTGCCAATGGCGGCTCGTTGCTGTCCCTCTGTTTGCCCAAAGGACGAAAAATGCCAGTTCTGCAAGACCCCGGCCTGTTGAAATCCGCCTGTCTGATCAATGGGGAATGGGTCGGTGCGGCCTCTGCCGCGATGACTGTGGTCACCAACCCTGCCGATGGCAGCGAGGTCGGTCAGGTGCCGCAGATGGATCCCGCCGGGATCCCGGCTGTGATCGCTGCGGCCGAGGTGGCGCAAAAGGCCTGGGCGGCACGCCCTGCCGCAGATCGCAGCAGGATCCTGCGCCGCTGGTTTGAGCTTATGTTGCAGCACCAGGACGATCTGGGCCGTATCATGACCGCCGAACAGGGCAAGCCACTGGCCGAAGCCAAAGGCGAGATCGCCTATGCCGCCAGTTTTGTCGAATGGTTCGCCGAAGAGGCGAAGCGGGTCTATGGCGATACGATCCCGGCGCCGAAGGCAAATCAGCGCATCACCGTGCTGCGCCAGCCCATTGGTGTGACGGCGGCCATCACGCCCTGGAACTTCCCGGCAGCGATGATCGCCCGCAAGGCGGCCCCCGCCCTGGCGGCGGGTTGCGCGATGATCCTGCGCCCTGCCGATCTGACGCCGCTTTCGGCGCTGGCGCTTGGTGAGCTGGCGCAGCGCGCCGGGGTGCCTGCGGGCGTGTTCCAGATCGTCACCGGTTCGGCCACGAAAATCGGCAAAGTGCTGACTGACAGCGATGTGGTGCGCAAACTTTCCTTCACCGGTTCGACCGAGGTGGGCCGGCTTTTGATGGCGCAATGCGCGCCCACCATCAAGAAGCTGAGCCTGGAACTGGGCGGCAATGCCCCGTTCATCGTATTCGACGACGCCGATCTGGACGCGGCGGTGGAAGGGGCGATGCTTTCGAAGTTCCGCAATGCCGGTCAGACCTGCGTCTGTGCGAACCGCCTCCTGGTGCAGCGCGGCACCCATGATGCCTTTGTCGCGCGTCTGTCCGAACGGATTGCGGGCCTGAAGGTGGGCGATGGGATGCTGCCCGACACCGATGTCGGCCCGATGATCGAGGCAAAGGCCATCGATAAGGTCGAAAGCCATATCCGCGACGCGGTGGAAAAGGGCGCGGAACTCGTCACCGGCGGCCAGCGCCTCGGCGGGCTTTATCTGCAACCCGCGCTGCTGACCGGCGTGACGCCGGACATGGCCGTCGCCCGCGAAGAGACGTTCGGCCCGATGGCACCGGTCTTTGTCTTCGACACCGAAGAGGAGGCCATCGCCATGGCGAATGACACCATTTTCGGCCTTGCCGCCTATTTCTTCACCCGTGACCATGGCCGGGTGATCCGCGTCTCGGAGGCTCTTGAATATGGCATGGTCGGCCATAATACCGGCCTGATCTCAAACGAGGTCGCGCCCTTTGGCGGGGTCAAGCAATCCGGCCTTGGCCGCGAGGGCTCGAAATACGGGATCGAGGACTATCTCGAACTGAAATATCTCTGCAGCGCGTTCTGAGCTGCCAGCCCCCGGGGGCCAGGTGCCCCCTTCCGCTTTCCTCAAGGGAAGGAACGAAAGATGACGGATCTGATCAAAGCCTTTTCATTTGATACCCCCGGCTCGACGCTGGTGGAATGGGGCGGTGCAGCCCGAATGGGTGAATTGCTGTCGGGCTGGTTCCCGGCGCGCAAACTGCTGATCGTGACGGATAAATTCCTGCATGACGCCGGGCTGCTTGATGCGGCGAAGGACTCGCTTTTGGCGCATGGCTTCGCGGTTTCGGTGTTCGACGATGTGGTCGCCGACCCGCCCGAGGCGGTGCTGATGGCCTGTGTCGCGCAGGGACGGGCTGCCGGCGCGGATATCGTGATGGGGCTGGGCGGCGGCTCTTCGATGGATATCGCAAAGCTGGTGGCGGTTATGCTGGTCAGTGAACAGCCCCTGTCCGAGCTTTACGGCATCGGGAAAGTAACCGGCCAGCGCCTGCCGCTGGTGCAGGTCCCCACCACCGCCGGGACCGGGTCGGAGGTGACCAATATCACCATCCTTACCACGGGCGAGACGACCAAGATGGGCATCGTCTCGCAACAGCTTTACGCGGACCGGGTGCTGCTGGATGCCGCGCTGACGACGGGCCTGCCGCCGGTGCAGACGGCCGCGACCGGCATCGACGCCATGGTCCATGCGATCGAGGCCTATACCAGCCGTCACAAGAAGAACCTGCTCTCTGACATTTTCGCGCGCGAAGCGCTGCGCCTTCTGTCCGCGCATCTGGTCAATGCCTGCCGGAACGGCCAGGACCGCGCCGCGCGCGAGGGGATGCTGATCGGCGCGAATTTCGCGGGTCAGGCGTTTTCCAACAGCCCCGTGGGTGCGGTCCATGCCCTGGCCTATCCGCTGGGCGGTCATTTCCATCTTCCGCATGGCCTGACCAATGCGCTGATGCTGGGTCCGGTCCTGCGCTACAACATGACCGCCGCTGCACCCCTCTATGCCGAACTGGCAGATGTGGTGACAGGTCCCACCGGGGAGGGCGTGCAGGCCCGTGCCGCTGCCTTTGTCGACTTTATGGAGGATATGATGGATCGCTCCGGCGCACCACGCCGCCTGCGTGATGTCGGCGTGCCGGAAGACAGCCTGCCAATGCTCGCCAGGGACGCGATGCTGCAGACACGTTTGCTGCAGAATAATCCGGTCACGGTGGACGAGGAGGCCGCGCTGGCCCTTTACCGTCGGGCCTATTGAACGCTGCCCTGGCGCGGCACCGCGGCCCCTGTATATCCCGGCAATGGGATATCAGGCGGATCGGGGAAAAGGAAAGGACGTCGGGGCAGGGGGAGCCAGGCCAAAGCCTGGTCACTCCCCTGCAGCGGCTCCGGTGCAGACCTGCTCATCAGGGCGGGGCAGGATCAGGCTGAGGCCTGAACCTGGCTTGAGGGCCGGCTCTTAAACCGGCCCTGCGATGCGTGATCAATCCGCAATCATGCTGTCATTATCGCCCAGTTTCGATGCGAACAGGGCCAGCTCGCTGTTGAGTGGAAGTGCATCGAGCCTGATCTTCATATGCGACTCGGAAATGGGGCATTGCAGCACCAGGCGATGCTGTGTGGCGGCTATAGGCCGGCCTCTCCGATCTCCCTAATCAGGCGCCCGACGCCCTGCTCCTGCAGGAAACCGAAGATGCGTTGTGCCTGGCGCTGCGGGCGCCCCGGGTCAGTGGGTGCGGTCTTTGATGTCCCGCGCTCCGGATCCGGCACCGGGGCTGCCGTCTCATCCATGAGCAGCCTGGATAAGCGCTTCAGATGTTCGGCCTGCCGGGCGACAATGCGCGCGCCATTCCAGGCGTTGCTATATTGACAAGTTTTGCGAATTAATAAAACGTCATGCCAAATAATGAAACGATCATTCGGATCGGCAACACGGGTTTCAATGATGAGCTATGCAGCCTACAGCGAAGATCAGCGTATGGTGGCCCAGGGTGTGCGTGCCTTTGTCGAAAAAGAGCTGATGCCCCATGAGGATCTGATCGAAAAGGCCGATAAGGTCCCGGAAGATCTGTTCCGCGAGCTGAAAAAGAAGGCAATAGATGCCGGATATTACGCGCTGAACATGCCCGAAGAGCTGGGCGGTGGCGGCCTTGGGCAGCGGCTGCGCGCGGTGGCGGAGATTGAGTTCGGGCGGACCACAAGGGCGCTTAACATCATCTGCAACCGCCCGGCGCCGATCCTGAAAGCCTGCACCGGTGATCAGATCGAGACCTATCTGAAACCGGTGATCCGCGGCGAACGCTGGGAATGCTTTGGCCTGACCGAACCAGGCGCGGGTTCTGACGCGCGCCAGATCGCAACCAGGGCGGTGCGCGACGGCGATGATTACATCATCAATGGTGAAAAGATTTTCATCACCATGGCGATGGTGGCCGATTTCATCATCCTTTTCGCCGTTACCGGCGTCGATGACACTCCGAAAGGGCCGCAAAAGCGGATCACCTGCTTCCTCGTCGACAAATGCCTGCCTGGCGTGAGTGTCAGCCCGCTGGAGCTGGTCGGCAACCGGGGTTTCAAATCCTGCTCTATCGCGCTGGAGGATGTCCGCGTGCCGGCCGCCAATATCATCGGCGAAGAGGGCGGCGGATTTGCCATTGCGAAAAGCTGGATCTTTTCGGGCCGGGTGATGCTCTCGGCCAATATGGTGGGCCTTGCCGAGCGCGCCATGGGCATCGCCGCGCAATATGCCAATACGCGCCGCGCTTTTGGCAAGACCATCGGCCAGTTCCAGGGCACCTCGTTCAAGCTGGCCGATATGGCGATGGAGATCGAGGCGACCCGCCTTCTGGTGCTGAACGGCGCCGCGAGGATGGAGGATGGGCTGATCACCCAGCGGGAGGCCTCGATCGTCAACCTCTACGGCTCGGAAATGGCGGGGCGCGTGACCGATAACGCGCTGCAGATGCTGGGCGGCATGGGCGTCTCAAAAGAATGGCCGATTGAGCGGATGTGGCGCGATGTCCGCGTCGAGCGGATCTGGGAGGGAACTTCTGAGATCCATCGCGACATCATCTCGAAAGACGTGCTGCGGGAGTTCCCGGCATGAGCCGCATCAGAACCGAAATCCGGGGTCAGGTGCTGGAGATCGTCTTTGATCACCCGCCCGCCAATGCCTTTGACCAGCAGGCCAGCCGCGATTTCGACGCGGCGCTGACGCTGTTGAATGAAAGCCCTGATCTGCGCGTGGGGATCGTTTCTGCGGCAGGGGGGAAGATTTTTTCGGCGGGCTGGGATCTGAAGGCGGTCGCCGCGGGCGATGATGGCGAGGATTTCGGCCCGAACGGGTTCATGAGCCTGAACCGCCAGGACATGGTCAAGCCGGTGATCGCGGCGATTGACGGGCTTGCGGTCGGTGGCGGCTTTGAATTCGCGCTTTCCGCGACACTGGTCCTTTGCACGGAAAAGACCGAGTTTGGCCTGCCCGAACTGCAACGCGGTTTCATCCCCGAGGCGGGCGGGCTGTGGCGCGCGCATCGCCGGCTGCCGGTGAATATCGCCTCTGAACTCTTGCTGACCGGGCGGCGTCTGACGGCGGCAGAGGGGCATAAATACGGTTTCGTGAACCGGATCACCACTTCTGAGGCGCTGATGGATGAGGCCCGCGCGCTGGCTGCGCAGATCGTCTCGGCCGCGCCACTGGCGGTTGCCGCGCTGCTCGAGGTGACGCGGGAGGTCGAGGGCCTCTCGGACCGCGAGGCTTTTGAAAAGCTTTACTCTGGCCTGCCGGCGCGTGACCGCGTCCGGGCCTCGGAAGATTACAAAGAAGGTCCGCGGGCCTTTGCAGAGAAACGCGCACCACGCTGGACGGGGAAGTAAGATGGATTTCGAGATTAGCGAAGAACAGCGGCTGATGCGCGACAATCTGCGCAGCTTCCTGACGCGTGAATGCCCGATTGAATATGTGCGCGAATGTGACGAGGCCGAGCGCTTCCCGACCGAGCTTTACGACAAGCTTGCGGCGGAGGGCTGGCTCTCGCTGCCGATCCCGGTCGAATATGGTGGCATGGGTGGCAGCTGCACCGATCTGGTGGTGTTTCTGGAAGAATTCGCCCGCCATTTCGAGGCCGGTGCCAATCTTTACTACACAACCGTGGTCATCGCGACCGATGCGCTGACGCATTTCGCGACCGAAGAACAGAAGAAAGAGCTGCTGCCGAAACTGGCGCGCGGCGAGATCCGTTTTGCGCTCTCGCTCTCCGAGCCGGGCTCGGGGTCTGACGCGGCCTCGCTGGTGACACGGGCCGAGCTGGACGGTGAGGAATGGGTGATCAACGGGCAGAAAATGTTCTGCTCTGCCGCCCAGGTGGCGGATTACATCCTTCTGATGACCCGGACCGACCCGGAGGCACCGAAACATAAAGGCATCACCATGCTGCTGGTGCCGACCGGCACCAAGGGCATGGAAATCCGGCGGCTGAAGAAGCTGGGCCTGAAGCCGATGGATCTGAACGAGATCTTCCTGACCGACTGCCGCATCCCGAAAGAGAATGTGATCGGCGAGGTGAATGGCGGCTGGATGAACGCGCTGAAGACGCTGGATTATGAGCGCTGCTGCCTGACCGGCGTCAATGTCGGTGCCGCGCAGTCGGTGCTGGAAAAAATCCTGCAATATACCGATGAGCGCAAGCAGTTCGGTCAGAAGATCAACAGCTTCCAGCTGACCAAGGCGAAGCTCGCCGATATGGATATGGAGATCGAGGCAGCGCGCCTGCTGCTCTATCGCTCTGCAAACCTGGTGGATCGCGGCATTCCGAACAACAAGGAATCCGCGATGGCCAATCTCTACTCGTCTGAGATGTATGTCCGCGCCGCGCTGAACGGGATGCGGATGATGGGCGGCTGGGGCTATCTGATGGAATTCGACATGCAGCGCCATTTCCGCGATTCGAAGCTGGCCGAAATCGGCGGCGGCACGTCCGAGATCCTGCGCATCATCATCGCGAAAGAGCTGACGAAATGACAAAAGCCCCCGCACGTCGCCTGGCCACGATCGCGGTTCACGCCGGTCACGACCCGGCGGAGGCAATGGGGGCGGTTTCGCCGCCGGTCTATCAGACCGGCACCTTTGTCGCGAAAGACACCGCCGAGCTGATGGCGATCAACAGCGGCGAAAAGCGCGGCTATGTCTATTCCCGGGTGCGCAACCCCACTGTTCTGGCGGCGGAACAGCGGGTTGCGGCGCTGGAAGGGGCGCAGTCCTGCGTGCTTTACGCCTCGGGCATGGCGGCGATTGCGGGGGCGCTGGCACCATTGCTGGAAGCCGGCGACGAGCTGGTGGCATTGCCCGATATCTATGGCGGCACCATCCGCTATTTCCGCGATGTGCTGCCGCGCCAGGGCGTCAATGTGGTCTGGGCGGCCTCGGGCGCGGTGGCGGATGTGCTGGCTGCAGTGACAGAGCGGACGAAAGCGATCTATGTCGAGACCCCGACCAATCCGCTGCTCAGGGTGGTTGATCTGCGGGCGATCTCAGAGCTGGCGGCACAGCGCGGCATTCCTGTAGTGGTGGATGGCACCCTGGGCGGGCCGATGAACCAGCGGCCTTTGCATCTTGGGGCGGCGCTGGTGGTGCATTCCGCCTCGAAATACCTCAACGGGCATGGCGATCTCTTGCTGGGGGCGGTTTGCGGCAGCCGGGATCTGACGCGCAGGCTGCGCAGCAATCAGCAGGCTTCAGGCGCCATTGTCGACCCGCATGCCGCATGGCTTTTGCTGCGCGGCATGACCACCTATGCTTTGCGCATGGCAGCCCATAATGCCGGCGGCCAGAAAGTGGCTGAATTTCTCGCCGCGCATCCCAAAGTGGCAAAGGTGCATTACCCTGGCCTCACCTCCCATCCCGATCACGCGCTCGCCCGCAGCCAGATGAACGGCTTTGGCGCGCTATTGTCCTTTGAGGCGCAGAGCCCGGATGCCGCCCGCCATGTGGTGGATGCCACCCGGCTCTTTGGCATCGGGGCCTCGCTCGGCGGTGTGGAAAGCCTGATTTCCCAGCCTGGCAATACCTCGCATTACTCGGTGCCGCAGGCGCAGCGCCTTGCCATGGGGATCAGTGAAAGCCTGGTGCGGATCTCTGTCGGGATCGAGGATCCGGAAGACCTGATCGCCGATCTTTCCCAGGCGCTGGAGGGCTGCTGATGTCGATCCTGATCACCGGGGGCCGCGTTGTCACCCCGAATGGCGTGCAGTTTGCCGATGTGCTGACCGAAGGCGAAAGCATTCGCGCTGTGCTGCCGCAGGGGGAGGGACGCCTTGTTGCACCGGATGCAAGTGTGATCGATGCGACCGGCCGGATCGTTATCCCGGGCGGGGTCGATCCGCATGTGCATCTGATGGTCGGATTCATGGGCGTGCGTTCGGTCTATGATTTCGGCTCGGGCGGGATTGCGGCCTTGCGCGGCGGCACCACGGCGGTGGTCGATTTCGCGCTGCAACGGCGCGGCGGCTCGATCCTGAAGGGGCTGAACCATCGCCGGGGTCAGGCCGATGCCAATGTGACGGTGGATTACGGGCTGCATGTGATCGTCACCGATGTGAATGCGCAGACGCTTGCCGAACTGCCCGCGCTGCGCGCGGCGGGGGTCACCACGCTGAAGGTCTATACTGTCTACGAGGAAGACGGGCTGAAGCTGACTGACGGCGCGCTTTATGCGCTGATGCAGGCGGCGGCGCAGAATGACCTCTCGGTCGTCCTCCATGCGGAGAATGCCGATATTGTCGAACGGCTGCGGTCCGAGGCGGTTGCGGCAGGCCATGAACATCCGCGCTATCACGCGCTGACCCGGCCGAAGATCGTCGAGATCGAAGCCGTTTCGCGGGCCATCACCTTCTCCCGCGCGACCGGCTGCGGCGTTCATATCCTGCATCTGGTCGCCGCCGAGGCGATTGATCTGGTCGTGCGCGCCAGGGCCGAAGGGGTAAAGATCACGGCCGAGACCTGCACGCATTATCTGGCGCTGACCGAAGAGGCGCTGGAGCGCGAGGATGGCTATAACTACATCCTGTCGCCGCCGCTGCGCGATCAGGCAAATCAGGATGCGTTGTTCCGGGGGCTTGCGCAGGGCGGTCTCAGCCTCGTGGCCTCGGATGAGGTCAGCTACAGCGCCGAGGCCAAGCGCAAAGGCCTGCCATCTTTCACCACCGTCGCCAATGGCACCACCGGAATCGAGTTCCGGCTGCCGGTGCTCTGGACCCGCGGCGTCGATCAGGGCCGGTTGTCGCTGATGCGGTTTGTCGAGCTGTTCTCGACCCTCCCGGCGCAGATTTTCGGCTTTGAAAAGAAGGGTGTTATCGCCCCGGGCTATGATGCCGACCTGGTGCTGATCGACCCGGTGACGCGTCGCACCATCACGCCCGCCAGCGATTATGGCGACATTGGCTACAACCCTTATAGCGGGCAGGAGCTGACCGGATTTGCCACCGCCACAATCCTTCGGGGGAAGCTCGTGGTCGAGGATGGGGTCTTCCTCGGTCACGAAGGGCAGGGACGTTTTGTCATGCGGGCCTCGCCCCGCCGCCCGGGTTGAGCGATGGACTTCCGGTCGGATTTCGCGCGGCTGAAGGGCTTTGGGGCAGATCCTGACGGTGGCTGGTCCCGGCTTGCCTTCAGCGCGGCAGATAATCAGGCGCATGACTGGCTGCTGGCCGAAGCGCGCGCGGCGGGCCTTGGCGCGCGTTATGACGCGTTCGGCAATGCCATTTTGCGCCTTGAGGGCAGGGGCCCCAAATTCCTGATCGGATCGCATCTGGATTCGGTGCAGCGGGGCGGCGCGTTTGACGGCGCCATCGGGGTGCTTGCAGGCTTTTCGGTTCTGAAACAACTGAAAGCCGAAGGCTGGCAGGGCCGCGCCATCGAGGTTATCGCCTTTCGCGACGAAGAAGGGCGGTTCGGCCCTTTCACCGGCAGCCGTGCCATGGCAGGGCTGCATGATGAGGCGGCCCTTGCCCGCGCCCGCGCGGCCGATGGCACGGATCTTGCGCCGCTGATGCAGGCGGCAGGGTTCAGGCCGGCCAATGCGCCCTATGATTTTTCGGATGTGGCGGCCTATCTGGAACTGCATATCGAGCAGGGCCCGGTGCTGGAAGCCGCAGGCATTCCGCTGGGGCTTGTCACCGCGATTGCCGGTCAGGAGCGGCTGGCGCTGCGATTCACCGGCCAGGCCGATCACGCCGGGACGGCCCCTATGGATCTGCGCCGTGATGCGCTGGCCGGAGCCGCGCGTTTTGCGACAGAGTTCCGGGCGATGATCCGCGCCGCCAACGACCCGGATCTGCGCGGCACCATCGGCGTCTTCAGCGTTGCACCCAATCAGGGAAATGTGGTGCCGGGGGAGGTGCGCATGGGCCTTGAATTGCGCGGCCCGGATGGTGGGCAATTGCTGGCCCTGCGCGGCGCGGTTGAGCAATTGGCGGAAGCGGTCGCGACTGACGAAAAGCTCGATCTGCGGATCCGCCGGGTCTATTCGGATCAGCCGGTTCCAATGGATGCGGGCCTTGCCGCAGCGATGTCTGCGGCCGCGAAAGCCGAAGGCATCGCGACCTGCGAGCTGCTGTCCGGCGCCAATCATGATGCCGGGATCATCGGGCGCATCGTGCCCGCGCTGATGCTGTTCGTGCCCTCGGTCGGCGGACGCAGCCATTGCCCTGAAGAAGAGAGCGACCCCGCACATATCGAAGCGGCGATCCGGGTGATGTTACGGATGCTGAGACAGGTCTGAACTGTCTTTTGACATGGCTTCAGGAACAGCATGTTCGTTCTGAATTCGGGCATGTTTGGGGATTTTCTGTCTATTCCCTTTTGACCCGTGAAGCAGGTGCTTGTTTCATTATTAGGAACCTGATTTCATATATCAGACCCAAAGGACGTGAACAGCAATGACGCCGAAGGCCGAAATCAGCGACGATACCCCTGCCGCTGCGCCGGGTACGGAGCCATTGGCCTTCCAGACCGGGCTGCAATCGCCGCATTGGCCGGCCGGGCTTGCTGCTGACCTTCCGGTGACCGGCGAGAATCTTGCCGCTTTGCTTGAGCGCAGCGCCACGACCTGGCCGGCGCGGCCGGCGCTTTACTATTACGGCACCGTTTTGCGCTATGACGCATTGCAGGCGGATGTCTGCGCGCTGGCAGCCTGGCTTGTCGCCGACGGGCTGCGCCCGGGTGACCGTGTTGTTCTTGACCTGCAAAATGCACCGCAATTCGTGATCGGATTCTATGCCGTGCTTCGGGCGGGCGGTGTGGTTGTGCCGGTCAACCCAATGAATACAGCGGAAGAACTGGGTTGGATCGTCAGCGACAGCGGCGCCCGTATGGCGATCGTGGCGGATGAATTGCTGGAGCGTTTCGCCGTTCTGAGCGGAGCGGGTGCGCTCGACCGGATTCTGCGCCTGCGCTATCTGGACCGGGTGCCGCACACATCTGATACGCTGCCGGACGTGATGCTCCGCCCCGCACCGGCCGAGGTTCCTGCGATCTCGGTCGATTTCGAGGCCGCAATCCGGGCGGGCCGGGGGCTCAGCCTGCCGCCAATGCCGCCCGGGGGCGAGACGCTTGCGATCCTGCCCTATACATCCGGCACCACCGGCCGGCCTAAGGCCTGCTTTACCAGCCATAGCGCTGCCAGTTTTGTCGCCGAGGCACAGCGGGTCTGGTATCGCACCGATCACAGCTCGGTCATGACCTGCTTCATGCCGCTGTTTCATGTGGCGGGCATGATCGCCTCGATGGCCGAGGCGATCTGTGCCGGGGCGGCGCTTGTGCTTCTGACCCGCTGGAACCCCGATGCGGTGCCCGGCCTCCTGCGCCGCCATAAGGTGACCTGGTGGTCCGCAGCGCCGACGATGATCGTCGATGTGCTGGGGTCGGAGAACTTCACCGATGATTGTTTCGCCTCGCTGCAGGTGCTGACTGGCGGGGGCGCCTCGATGCCGGCCGCGGTGGCCGAGCGCCTGTTCAGAAAATGGGGGCTGCGCTTTTGCGAGGGCTATGGCCTGACCGAGACCATCTCAGCCACCCATATCAACCCGCCGGATGCGCCAAAGGATCAGTGCCTCGGGCTGCCGATACAGAATACCCATTCGATTATTGTCGACCCCGAAACCCTGCTGCCAGTGCCGCAGGGGGAGTTGGGCGAGGTGTGGATCTCCGGGCCGCAGGTCATGCTCGGCTACTGGAACCAGCCCGGTGCCAGCGCTGAAACGCTGGTTGCGCTGAACGGCAGGACCTGGTTGCGCAGCGGTGATCTCGGCTATGTCGATTCCGAGGGCTATTACTTCATCGTCGACCGCATCAAGCGCATGATCAATGTCTCGGGCTATAAGGTCTGGCCGGCGGAATGTGAGATGCTGCTGTACCGGCATCCTGCGGTGCATGAGGTCTCGGTGATTTCGGCCCCCCATGCCCGCAGTGGCGAGACGGTTCGCGCCGTGATCGCCCTGAAGCCCGAATATCGCGGCAAGGTGGATGCCGATGAAATTATCACCTTCGCGCGCGGGCTGATGGCGGCCTATAAAGTGCCGAGGGAAGTGGAGTTCCGCGATGCTCTGCCGCGCTCGGGATCGCGTAAGATCG
This sequence comes from Rhodobacter sp. 24-YEA-8, assembly GCF_900105075.1. Taxonomy (NCBI): domain Bacteria; kingdom Pseudomonadati; phylum Pseudomonadota; class Alphaproteobacteria; order Rhodobacterales; genus Rhodobacter; species Rhodobacter sp. 24-YEA-8. The sequence goes on along the minus strand of NZ_FNSK01000006.1, from coordinate 160,150 downwards.
ACTGGCGCAGCCTGTGGACCGAGGCCTGGAAAAAGACATGACCGAACAGATCTGGTATGAGACCTTTATCCCCGGCACGGTTCTGCAATCAGCGTCGCGGCTGATCACCGTGCAGGATATTGATGATTATGCCCGGCTGACAGGCGAGGATCATCCGGTTCACATGAATGACGCCTTTGCGCGTGAGGCCGGGTTCGCGGGCCGTATCACCCATGGCCTGTTCAATCTCGCGCTGATCGAGGGGCTGAAGGCCGGGCTGGGCTGTTTTGACCGCTCTGTCACTGCATCGCTGGGCTGGAGCGATATAAAATTCTCCGCTCCGCTTTACCCCGGTGAAGAGGTCTGTCTGAAACTTGAATTCATCAGCCGGCGCGAGACTTCTAAGCCCGGACGCGGCCTCGCGACCGAGCGCGGTTATCTCGTCAAGACGGATGGCACCGAAGTGGTGCGGGGCGATCATCTCATCTTTTTGCTGATGCAGCCGGCAGGCGTCAGCGGAACAGAGGGTGACAGCTGATGCATCAGATCCCGCTCCGGCTCCTTTCGGCGATCCCGACGCTGTTCGGGGTTGTGCTGGCCACCTTCCTGCTGACGCGCGTTCTGCCGGGCGATCCGGCGGTGTTCTTTGCCTCAAACCCCTCGATGACCAATGCCGATATCGAGGCGGTCCGCCAGAGCCTCGGGCTGGATCAGCCGCTGCCACAACAGTTTCTGACCTATCTCGGTGCCATCGCGCGCGGCGATCTGGGGCAGAGTTTCTCAACCGGGCAGCCGGTGCTGACCGAGCTGATCAACCGGCTGCCTGCCTCGGCAGAGCTGACGGTGATGGCTTTTCTGCTGGCGCTTGCGGTTGCCATTCCGTTGGGGCTTGCTGCCGCGCTGCGGCCGGGGTCGCTGGTCGACCACCTGTCACGGATCATTGCGACACTGGGCGTCTCGATGCCCACCTTTGTCACCGGGCTTTTGCTGATCTATCTGTTCTATTTCTTGCTCGGCGTCGCGCCGGAGCCGATTGGCCGGCTTGATCCCTTTATGTTCGAGCCTGACCGCGTCACCGGCTTTCTGACCATCGACGCGCTGATTGCCGGTGATCCGGAAATCTTCTTTGCCGCGCTGAAGCAGATGGTATTGCCGGCGGTCACCATGGCGCTGTTTGCGCTTGCACCGCTGACGCGGATGACGCGGGCGGCAATGCTTGAGGCGCTTGGTGCGGAGTTCATTCGCACGGCGCGGGCCTCGGGCCTGTCAAAACGCAAGATCGTGCTGACCTATGCCTTCCGCAACGCGATGCTGCCACTGATCACCACCATGGGCATGACACTTTCCTATATGCTGGGCGCGAATGTGCTTGTGGAGCGTGTGTTCGCCTGGCCCGGCATTGGCAGCTTTGCCATGGACAGCATCATCAACCTTGATTACGCGCCGCTCCAGGGGTTCATGCTGATGATGGCGCTGATCTTCATTCTGATCAATCTCGCCACCGATATCCTTGCGGGGATCGTCGATCCGAGGGCCAGCAAATGAACGCCTCCCTCCTGAAAATCAGGCTGCGGGACGCACGCTATGTGCTGGCGGAAAATCCGCTGAACATTCTGGCGCTGGTGCTTTTGCTTGTGATCCTTGGGGCAGCTTTGTTTGGTTCGGTGCTGGCGCCGCATGATCCACTGGCCACCAATTCGGCGCAGGCACTGCAACCGCCTTCGGCGCTGCACTGGTTCGGGACCGATCAGCTTGGCCGGGATATTTTCAGCCGTGTGCTGGTCGCCACCAGGCTTGACCTCACCATCGCCTTCGGGGCGGTGATCCTTTCCTGCGTGGTCGGCTCGCTGATCGGCGCCATGATCGGTTATTGGGGCGGGCCTGGCGATGTGGTTGTGTCGCGGCTGGTCGATGTACTGATGGCCTTCCCGCTTTTCGTGCTGGCGATGGGGCTGGTGGCGGCGCTTGGCAATAGTGTGATCAATATCATTTACGCCACCGCGATCATCAATCTGCCCTTCTATATCCGCCTGTGCAGGACAGAGGTACGGGTGCGCCGCAACCTTGGCTATATCGAGGCCGCGAAGGTTGGCGGTTCGTCTGACATTCGCATTATGACGCGGTTTCTGCTGCCCAATATCGGTGCGCCGATTGTGATCCAGGCCTCGGTCAATCTGGGCTGGGCGGTGCTGAACGCGGCGGGGCTTTCCTTCCTCGGCCTCGGCGTCAGCCCGCCAACACCGGAATGGGGGATCCTGGTGGCCGAGGGCGCGCGCTTCATGATGTCGGGCGAATGGTGGGTGGCTCTGTTCCCGGGGCTTGCACTGATGCTGACGGTCTTCACCTTCAACCTGACCGGCGACGCGCTGCGCGACCTGCTTGACCCGAGGATGCGGACATGAGCGCACCCCTGCTTTCCGTCAGGAACCTGACCGTCGATTTCGCCACCCGCCATGGTGATGTGCATGTGCTGGATGATGTCAGTTTCGACATCGGCCGCGGCGAGATCATCGGCATCATCGGGGAGTCCGGCTCGGGCAAGTCGGTGACCGCCTATACGATCATGGGTATTCTGGATCATGCCGCCCGTATCCGCAGTGGCGAGATCGCGTTTGACGGGCGCGATGTGCTGGGGATGAGCGGGCCGGAGCGTGACAGCTGGCGCGGTGCCGAAGCCTCGATCATCTTCCAGAACCCGCGCACGGCGCTGAACCCCATTCGCGCCACCGGCGATCAGATCGCCGATGTCATCGCACGCCACAGCCCCGCCAGCGCCGCCGAGATCCGTCGCCGCGCTGTCGCGGCATTGCGCGAGGTACGCATTCCGGACCCAGAGCGCCGGATGAAGGCGATGCCCTATGAGCTCTCGGGCGGGCTGTGCCAGCGGATCGGGATTGCGATTGCCCTCGCCTGCCGGCCGCGGCTGCTGATTGCCGATGAGCCGACCACCGGGCTTGATGTCACCACCCAGGCGGTGATCATGGATCTGATCCGCGATCTGGCGCAGAGCCAGAGCATGTCGGTCGCGCTGATCACCCATGATCTGGCGCTGGCAGCAGAATATTGCGACCGCCTGGTGATCATGCATGCGGGCCATGTTGTCGAGACGGGTCCGACCCCGGAAATCATAACCGCGCCCCGCCATCCCTATACCAGCCGGCTGCTGCGCTCGGTTCCTTCAATGGTGGAGGATCTGAACGAGCTGCATCCGATCCAGGGATCGCTGCCCGATCTGCGTCGCAAGGATCTGCCGCCCTGCCGGCTGGCCGAGCGGTGTGACCGCCGTCTTTCAGTCTGTGATGCCGGGCGGCTGCGGCTGGAAGCCTGCGGCCCCGCGCATTCTGTCGCCTGCAGGAACCCGCTATGACCACCCAGCTGATCGCCGCACATGGCCTGAAAATGCATTTCCCGCAGCGCTCCGGCAGGCTGTTTGCGCCAAAGGTGCATCTTCATGCCGTAGACGGCGTCGATCTTGAGATCGCACCCGGCGAGGCGCTTGGCCTCGTCGGGGAATCCGGTTGCGGCAAATCCACGCTGTCGCGGCTGATCTGCCGCCTGCTTGATCCGACCGAGGGCCGCATCGAGCTGGAGGGAGACGATATAACCGCCGGCAGCGCTGCGCGTTTTGGCCGCTCGCCCGCGCGGCGCATGGTGCAGATGGTGTTCCAGGACCCGACGGAAAGCCTCAACCCCCGCTTTACAGTGTTTGATCTGATCGCGGACCCGGCGCGGACGCTTTTGCCGAAGGAAAGCGCCGGGGCCCTGCGGCGCCGGGTAGAGGATGCGGCTGATGCCGTCAGCCTGCCGCATACCTTGTTGCAGCGCTTTCCGCATCAGCTGTCTGGCGGGCAGAAAGCGCGGGTTGGTATCGCGCGCGCGCTTGTGGTCGAGCCGAGGCTGATCGTGCTGGACGAGCCGACCTCGGCGCTGGATGTCTCGGTGCAGGCGACGGTGCTGCAGCTCCTGGACAAACTGCGGCGCGAGCGTGGCATTGCGATGCTGTTTGTCAGCCATGACCTGAATGTCGTGCGGCTTTTATGTCAGCGCATCGCGGTGATGTATCTTGGTCTGGTGGTCGAACAGGGCACTACGGAAGAGGTCTATCACCGCCCGGCACATCCCTATACCCAGGCGCTGCTTTCGGCGATCCCCAACCTGCGGGGCCGCAAAGGTGAGCGGATCAAGCTGGAGGGCGACCCGCAAAGCCCGTTCAATCCGCCACCGGATCGCTGCCGCTTTGCCGGTCGCTGCCCGGTGGAACAACCAGACTGCACCCGCGCCGCGCCGCAGCTTCTGGGCCATGTCGGCAGTCAGCTGGTCCGCTGCTTCCATCCGGTTTCGGTCGCCGCAGACTGAATTTGCCTGGTGGGAAATGGAAAAGGCGGTCCCGACCGGGACCGCCTTTCCTTTTGTGTCTCAGGCTATCAGCCGCGCGAGAGTGGCCGCAGATCCAGCTGACGGTGGAAGGTATAGGAATAATTATCGACCGATTTCGCCAGACCCACATCCAGGGTCGGATGCCAGAGCAGGATGATTGGAACCTCTTCCTTCACCAGCTCAATCATCCGCAGGATATCTGCATCATAAACCGCCTTGTCGGTTTCGTAGCGGGTCTTATCGACCAGCGCCCTGAATTCAGGGTTCTGGTAATTGCCGAAATTCCAGCGGGTATCGCCAAAATAGAAGATGCGGAAGAAGTAGTCGGGATCCGCGAGATAAGAGGTCGAGCCCTCGAAGTAGAAGGGAACCTTCTTCTCCTGCAAAAGCGTGCCAAGCTGACCGGCAGGCACTTTTTCAAGGTTCACTTTGATGCCGATCTTGCCAAGGCTTTCCTGCAGCAAAAGCGCAACCGGTTCGGCGACGGTGGCGACAGAGAGCTCATAGGCAAAGCTGGTCTCGAAACCATCTGCCAGACCCGCCTCGGCCAGCAGGGCCTTGGCCTTGTCGAGATCGGTGGAATAGCCCAGCGGTTGCGGGAATGTGGTGGTTTCCGGCTTGCCGGGTGTGCCGCCAAACAGCGGCTGGGCGCGGCCGAACAGGGCCGATTGCAACATGTCTTGATAGGGCAGCGCATAGGCAATCGCCTGGCGCACCCGCACATCATCGAACGGCGCCACGGCATTGTTCATGCCGATGAACTGGAAGTTCGAGGTCGGCACTCCGACGACCTTGATATCAGGATTGTCCGACAGCGCGATCACGTCTTTCGGCGGCAGATCCTGTACCACATCGGCATCGCCCTTGATCAGCGAGGCGACACGGCTTTCGGCGGTCGGCACGGTTTGCCACAGCACCTGCGCAAAGCCCGGCTTCGGCCCTGATTTCCAGTCATCGAACCGGCTGAAGAGGATCCGGTCGCCGATTTGCGCGCGCTCGATTTTGAACGCGCCGCCGCCTGCGGGATTGGTCTTCAGCCATTCGGAGGCAAAGGGATCCTCAGCGGTTGCATGCTGCGTCGCGAGTTTGGAGTTGACGATGATCGGATAGGTCAGGGCGATGTTGGGCAGCGCGAAACGGTCGGGCTGCGGCAGGTCCACGCGGAATGTATGCGCGTCGACGACCACGAATTGCTCGGACGTGGTCATCGAACCGGTCGAGAACTGGGCCAGACCGATCGGCGAGGCGACGAGACGGTCGAAGGACCATTTCACATCCTCTGCGGTGACCGGCGCGCCGTCATGGAAGGTGGCATCCTTGCGCAGATGGAAGGTGATCTGCTTCTGATCTTCCGACACTTCAAAGCTTTCGGCCAGTTCGGGCTGAATGTCGAAATAGTCGTAATAGAAGGTGCCATCCTCACGCGGCTTATAGGCGAATTTCAGCAGCCGGTCATAGATGTTCCAGGTGATCTGCAGCGAGTTGCGGTTCACCCCGACAGAGAAGCTGTCGAATGAGTTCGCGGCCCCCTCGCTGAGAACCCGCAGCGCCTCTGCCCTGTCCTGGGCATATGCCCATTTCGCCGGCAGAACCGCGGTTGCACCGAACAGGGCCGAGCTGGCCAGAAAAGCACGACGATTCATGATTGCTCCCGATGGAATGTGATTGCCAGTCTATCGACGTTCTGGGGAAATTATTCCACCAGATATAGCAGTTCACGCAAAACTTGGTTGGTTTGTTCTATTTATTGAGGCAATGTTGGTAAAATTTTCTACCATCATTGCCCATTCTCAGATCGGCTTTCCGGCGGAATCCGCCGGGCTCAGAAACTGACCTTATCAGCGCCCTTTGTCGCCAGCATACGCCGCGCATCAGCCGGGGTCGCGACGGTCTTTTTCAGCCCTTCGATCACCGTGCGGATCATGCTGACCTGTTCGGCATTCGATTCCGCCAGCTTGCCGGGACCGGCATAGAGACTGTCTTCCAGCCCGACCCTGACATTGCCGCCCATGGTTGCGGCCATGGTGGCCATGTTCAGCTGATGGCGACCGCCGGCCAGCACCGACCACTGATAGGTGCCTGCGCCGAACAGGCGGTCGGCGGTTTCCTTCATGAACATGAGGTTCTCGGGGCCGGGGCCGATCCCGCCCAAGGTTCCGACGATCAGCTGCAGGAACATCGGCACCTGAACCAGCCCGCGATCCAGCATATGGGCGAGGTTGTAGAGATGGCCGACATCATAGCATTCAAATTCGAACCGGGTGCCGCCTTTTCCCATCACCTCAAGGATTGTCTCGATATCCTTGAAGGTATTGCGGAAGATGGCATCGCGCGAGGCCTCAAGATAGCCCTCTTCCCAGTCCTCGATGAATTTGCCGCGATACTTTTCGGCCATCGTATAGGTGCCGAAATTCATCGAGCCCATGTTGCACGAACACAGTTCGGGCGAGGCGGTCGAAGGCGCGAGCAGCCGGTCCGAGATCGACATGAAAGTCGAGCCGCCGGTGGTCATATTCAGGATGGCATCGGTCTCGGCCCGGATCGAGCGCAGAATATGCAGCCAGATATTCAGGTCCGGGGTCGGGCGATGGGTCTCAGGATCCCGGGCATGCAGGTGGATCACCGCCGCCCCGGCCTTTGCCGCCCCGATTGCCTGTTCGATGATCTGATCCGGCGTCACCGGCAGATATGGCGACATGGTTGGCGTATGGGTTGCGCCGGTAATGGCGCAGGTGATGATGACCTTGTTGCGGTCTTCTTTCGGGATCATTTGCACATCACTCCGTATATTCCAGGCCGCCGCAGATCTGCATCACCTGGCCTGTGACCGGGCGACCGGCCGGGCCGGTCAGATACAGCACCATTTCGGCGATTTCGGCAGGATCAACCATGGTTTTCATGGAAACCGCGCGCAAAGCGATGGCCTCCATTTCCTCATAGCTGATGCCACGGGTCGCGGCCCGGTCGGTGAACACGCGTTTGATGCGGTCGCCCGCCACGACGCCCGGCGCGATGGCATTCACGCGGATCTGATGCGGGCCAAGCTCGACCGAGAGGGCGCGCATCAGCGAGATCACCGCAGCCTTGGAAGCGGCATAGGGCGAGCGAAGCCCGAATGCATATTTTCCCGCAACCGAAGCCATGCAGACGATCGAGCCGGAGGCATTCTTCTTCAGATGCGGGATCGCGGCATGGGCCATGTAGAACTGGCCATGGACATTCACGTCAAAGCAACGCCGCCAGGCTGCGGCATCCATGTCTTCCACCGAAGCAGCAGGGCCGGCGATGCCGGCATTGTTGATCAGGATATCAAGCCCGCCCATCGCCCCGGTTGCACGGGCAACAAAAGCATCACATTGCGCCTGGTCAGCGACATCGCAGATCATGGTGCCGATGCCGGGCAGCTCAGCAGCAGCGGCGGCCAGCACCTCTTCGCTGATGTCGCAGATCCAGACCGCGGCGCCCAGGGCATGATAGGCTCTGGCGATGGCAAGACCGATCCCGCTGGCGCCGGCGGTGATGATCACCCTTTGCGCAGACCAGTAAGTTGTTGCCGTCATGTCGTCTCCTTATCGTCGGTCCGGAGCAGCGGGTGATATGCCAGTCTGCCGTCCTGAATGTGATCGCGTTTAACCCGCGACGGGGTCGATCGCGGCAAGCCCGCCATCAAGCACCGGCGCATCGCGTTCGGCGGCCCGCGCCGTAAAGCGGATGCGGCCAGGCTCCGTCGTCCAGCAGGACAGGCGCAGCGTCTCGCCGGGGAAAAGCGGGCCGGTGAAGCGGGCGGTAAAGCGGCGCATCCGGGCGGCATCCCCGCCTGCGAAGCGGCGGAGCACTTCAAGACAGGCGATGCCGAATGTATTTGCGCCATGCATGATGGGCCGCTCGAACCCAATCTTGCGCGCTGTCTCCGGATCGATATGCAATGGATTGCGATCACCAAGCAGGCGAAACAGCAGCGGACTGTCGCTGCGGGTGGGCAGGTCGTGGGTCTGGTCAGGCTCCCCCGCAGGCATTGCCTCGCTGGCGAAAGCCTCGCCCTGCGAGCCGCCAAAGCCGCCCGCGCCCATCACGAAGAAATTGGAATAAGAGGTAAAGATACGCTTGCCGCCCTGCCAGACCTCGCTGATCTGCAAGGCAAGCGCCGCCTTGCCCTCGCCCTTGTCGGTCAGGCCGCCGATCCGGGTCCTGACCGTAACCTCGCCCGAGGCAGCAAAGGGGGCTTCCATCCGCAGATCGAGCCCGCCATGCACCACTTTTGCGATATCGACCCCGGCAGGTTGCATCCAGTCGTCAAAGAAACACAGATTCTGGCCAAAGCTCGGGACAACCTGCAGCCCGTCCTCGCGGATATAGCGGAAATCGCCTTCGGCCACCGCCCGGTCTGCGCCGCAGCACAGCGCGTAAAGCATGGCGTCGCGATCCTCATAGGACAGGCTGCGATCCGCAATCGGGGTTCCAAAGATGCGGGAAGGATCCAGAGGCATTGGGGATTCCGGGCTGTTGCCGGCGGAGCCTTGCATTGTTCGAAAAAAATTGCAACAGGGGTTCAAATAGTGGAACGTTTTAACCGACCGCTGCATCAGTGCCGGTCGAGGATCTGAGCTCAGCCGCTGAAGGATGTCGAAATGCCTGCGCCCTTGCCCGAAGCCGTCATCGTCAGCACAGCCCGCACTCCTGTGGGCAAAGCTTATCGCGGCGCCCTGAACGATACCTCGCCACAAAGGCTGGCCGGCCATGCGATAACGGCCGCACTGGAGCGGGCAGGCGGGGCCGGGGCAATCGGGCCTGAGGTCGCGGATGTGATCCTTGGCTGCGCGCTGCAACAGGGCGCGACCTCTTTCAATATCGGGCGCCAGGCCGCGCTGGCCGCCGGATTGCCGGTGACGGTGCCGGGCATGGCGGTTGACCGGCAATGCTCGTCCGGGCTGGTGGCCTTGTCGCTGGCCTGCCAGCAGATCCGGCTGGAGGGGCGGCGGATCGTCGTGGCCGGCGGGGTCGAAAGCTGCTCGCTGGTGCAGACGCCGCAGATGAACCTGCATCGCGCCCGTGACCCGGACCTCAACGCCCGCATCCCCGCGCTTTACATGAGCATGATCGAGACGGCCGAGATCGTCGCGCAGCGTTACGGGATTTCACGCGAGGCGCAGGATGTCTTTGCGCTGGCCTCGCAGCAGAAGATGGCGGCGGCCCAGGCAGCGGGCCATTTCACCGCCGAAATCGCTCCGCTCACCGTCCTGCAAAAGCGGACCGACCGGGAGAGTGGCGCGGAGACGCTAGCCGAGGTCCACTTCTCGCAGGATGAATGCAATCGCCCGCAAACCCGCGCCGAAGACCTTTCCGCGCTGCCGCCGGTCCTGAAGGCGGGGCAGCATATCGCGGTGGGAGTTTCTGTCACAGCCGGCAATTCAAGCCAGGTATCCGATGGCGCAAGCGCGCTTGTAGTGATGTCGGGCAGCGAGGCGGCGGCGCGCGGGCTGACACCCCTTGGCACGCTGCGCGGCATCGAAATCGCAGGCTGCGCACCCGATGAGATGGGAATCGGCCCGGTCTTTGCGATCCCGCCGCTGCTGAAACGCTTTGGCCTTACGGTCGCGGATATTGATCTGTGGGAGATCAATGAGGCCTTCGCCGCCCAGGCGGTTTATTGTGGCGACCGGCTGGGGCTGCCTTTTGACCGGCTGAACGTCAATGGCGGCGCTATCGCCATGGGCCATCCCTATGGCATGTCGGGCGCAAGGATGAGCGGGCATATCCTGCTGGAGGGCCGGCGGCGCGGCGCAAAATGGGGCGTGGTCAGCATGTGCATCGGTGGCGGCATGGGCGCGGCCGGGCTTTTTGAAATCTTCTGATCAGGGCGAGCCATCATGCAAAAGATCCCGCTTTCCGCCAGCGTCCATGCCGAGATCCGGGATGGCATCCTGCTGATCATCACGGATAATCCGCCGGTGAACGTGCTTTCTGCCGATGTGCGGCGCGGGCTGATGGCGGGGTTTGACCTCCTGGAAAGCCGCGAGGATCTGCGGGCCGCTGTGCTGCTTTGCGAGGGGAAAAGCTTTTTCGCCGGCGCAGATATGACGGAATTCAGTGGTGAGATCGCGATGCCGGATCTGCCCGCGCTGATCACCCGCCTGTCGCAGCTGTCGCGGCCGGTGGTGGCTGCAATGCATGGCACGGCGCTTGGCGGCGGGTTTGAACTGGCGCTGGCGGCAAGTGCGCGGGTGGCGGTGCCCACAGCCGGCATGGGCTTGCCCGAGGTGACGCTGGGTCTTTTGCCCGCGGGTGGCGGTATCGCGCAGGTGACGCGGCTGGCGGGCGTAGAAGTCGCGCTGGATCTGGTGCTTTCGGGGCGCCGCATCGGGGCAGAAGAGGCCCGGCAGTCAGGTCTGATCGACCAGATCGCAGAATCAGATCTGCGCGAGGCGGCGACGGCGCTGGCCGCGGCGCTTCCCGTGCGGGCCGGACCCAAGGCCGATCCGGATGCCGCGAGAAAAATTGCGGAATACCGGCGCAGGAATGCCGCGAAACTTGCCGGGCGCGACGCGCCCGAAGAGATCCTCCGGCTGGTTGAGATGGCGGCGCAGGAGCCGGATCGCGACCAGGGGCCAGAGGCGCGCGAGGCGTTTTTCCGGCTAGAACAGGGTGAGCAGTCACGCGCGCTGCGTCATGTCTTTGCCGCCGAGCGTCGCCTGAAAGACCTGCCCTTCCTGCCGGCTGAAACGCAAAGCATGCCGGTCGCGACGGTGGGTGTGGTGGGGGCCGGGACGATGGGCAGCGGCATTGCCACGGTGCTGGCAACTGCCGGATTTAATGTGCTGCTCTGCGATTCCCTGGCCACCGGGCTTCAGCGCGGTCTGCAGGCGGTGGCCGATAATCTTGCGGGCGCAGTCCGGCGTGGCAAGATGGATGAAGCGGCGCGTGCGGCGGCGCTGTCGCGGCTTTCGGGGCATGCGGAGCCGGAGGCGCTGGCCGGTGCTGATCTGGTGATCGAGGCGGTTTTTGAACGCCTTGACGTCAAGACCGCGCTCTTTGCCCGCCTTGACGCGATCTGCAAGCCACAGACGATTCTGGCCAGCAATACCTCATTTCTGGATATCGACGTGATGGCCGCTGCCACCGGACGCCCGGATCGGGTGCTGGGGATGCATTTTTTCAGTCCCGCCCATGTGATGCGGCTGCTCGAAGTGGTGCGCGGCGCAAAGACCAGTCCCGAAGTGATCAGGACTGCGGTCGATATGGGGCAGCGCATGCAGAAAATCACCGTGTGCGTCGGAAACTGCCACGGCTTCATCGGCAACCGCATCCTGCTTGCACGGCAGACGGCCGCGATGGAACTCTTGCTGGCGGGTGCCTCTCCCTATGATATCGACAGGGCAATGACCGGCTTTGGTCTGCCGATGGGGCCGTTTCAGATGGCGGATCTCGCGGGTCTTGATGTCGGCTGGGATCGCGACGGCAGCGCCGGGCGGTCGATGGAGGAGGTGTTCTGCGAAGCGGGCCGCTTTGGCATGAAGAACGGCCTTGGCTATTATGACTATGATGAAAAAGGGCAGGGCAGGCCCTCGACGGATGCCATGGCGCTGATTGACGCTTTCCGGGCGCGCCACCCTGAGAAACTGCGCGATGCCGCGCCTGAGGCGCTGCTGGATCACCTGCTGGAACCGATGCTGGAACAGGTAGACGCCATCATCGGCGAAGGGATTGCGCTGCGGCCCTCAGACATTGATGTGGTCTGGGTGCATGGTTTTGGCTGGCCCCGCTGGAAGGGCGGCCCGGCCTGGCATCGCGGCTATCGCTGAGGTCGCGGCGCGGCTTACGACAGTGGCTGATGACCAAGCTGCGCCGAGAAGCTGATCGCAGCCCGGCGCACCACGTCTGAAATCGCCGCCAGTTTCTCTGTGCTGAGCCTGTAGCTGGGCATCGAGACGCCGATGGTCGCATAGGCTTTGCCATCGGTGCCGATCACCGGTGCGGCGACCCCTGAGATTCCGTCGCGATATTCGTCACGGCCTATCGCACAGCCAGCCGCCCGCATCTCGGCCAGTTGCGTCAGCAGCACTTTCGGGTCGGTGATGGTGTGATCGGTAAAGCGCTGCATCACGGGACCGAGTTCCATGACTTTCGGCGGTTCCTCTTGCATCAGAAACGCCTTGCCGAAGGAAGAGGCGTGCAGCGGCGACCGGCTTCCCAGTGGCGCAATGGCCTGAAGAGGCTGCGCGCAATCCACCTTTTCGATGATGATCACTTCCTGGACATCGGCGCGTGCAAGCAATGCGGTTTCATCCACGGCTGCGGTGATCGTCTGCAGATGCGGCCGTGCCATGATGCGGATATCGCTGCGCTGAAAAGCCCGCACACCGACTTCCCACATCTTCACCGTCATCAGATAGCGGCCATTGGGCTCATCCTGGGTGACATAGCCCATCTGCGAGAGAGTTTCGAGCAACCGGTAGGTGGTGCTTTTGTTCATCTCGATAGAGCGGGACAATTCCGCCAGCCGCACCGGCGCATCGTAGCGCGACAGATGTTCAAGCAGAGTTAGGGCTTTGCCGACGGTACCAGACATCTATACGCGCTCAAATCCGACTGAGGGAATTCACTCCTGGGGATGATTAGCCACAAGGTCCGGATGCCGACAAGCAGCTTTTACGGTTTGGCCTTTGGCTCAACCGCCTCAACAGGGTTGCCGGCCCGTTTCCAGTCGCCGAATCCGCCAAGGATATGGGCGACCGGGGCAAGGCCCATATCCTGCGCCGTTTTCGCAGCCAGCGCAGAGCGCCAGCCTGAGGCGCAGTAAAACACAAAGGTCTTGTCTTCCTGAAAGACCGGCTTGGCATAGGGGCTTTCGGGATCAATCCAGAATTCGAGCATGCCGCGCGGGCAGGAGAAAGCCTCGGGGATCTTGCCCTCGCGGGTCAGTTCGCGCGGATCACGCAGGTCGACAAAAACCACATCATCGCGGCCGTAAAGCGCCAGCGCCGCTTCGGTTGTCAGGGTTTTGACCTGCTGATTGGCCTCGGCGACCATGTCTTTGATATGCCGGGTGATCGTCGATGGCATGCTGCATTCCTGCTGTAAAAGACGGGGAGAGGCCGAAGCCGGGATCTCGTGGCCGGTTGCCGGCCGGATTGAAAAAAGCCTAGCCTGGGCCGCATTATTCCGCAATAAAAATAGAACGACGTTTTGAATAATGAACCACCGTCGCCGGTGCGTTGTCGTCTGGCCTCAGGTCCGCGCTTGCGCAGCCGGGCAGAAAGGTGTTTCGACAGGCAGCAGGCCCAGGTGAAAGAAAAGCGGAGCGGCACCGATGTCTGTCACCCTGAACCATTGGGGAATTGACCGTCCGATAGTTGAAGAGGGCCGCCTCACCGGTATGAGGCCGGCAGAAGGTGATCCCTCACCTTCGCGCATCAGCGAGAATTTCGTGGGGTCGGTCAGCGGTCCGATGCGGATCACGCAACCCATGATCCGCAAGGGGTTTCTCGAGGGCGATGGCGGCGCAAAGCGCGGTGAGGACAGTTTCGTCGCGGTCAGCTGGGATGAGGCCAATGCCCGCGTCGCGAAAGAGCTGCGCGAGATCATTGCCGAACATGGAAATGAGGCAATCTTTGGGGGGTCTTATGGTTGGGCCAGCGCAGGGCGCTTTCATCATGCGCAAAGTCAGATTCACCGTTTCCTGAACCTGCTCGGCGGCTATGTCCGCTCTGTCAACACACACAGTCATGCCGCCGCCGAGGTGGTATTGCCGCATCTGATCGGCAATCAGGATGGTATGGCCGACAACCAGACGCCATGGGAGCTGATCGTCGGCCATACCGAGCTTTTCGTGGCCTTTGGCGGGCTCGCGGTCAAGAACGCCCAGGTCAGCGCCGGGGGCGTCAGTCAGCACAGGGTGCCCGATCAGCTGCAGCGCGCGCGCGCTGCTGGCACCCGTTTCGTCAATGTCAGCCCCCTGCGCGATGACACGCCTGCGGAGCTTGATCCGGAATGGCTGGCGCTGCGGCCGAATACCGATGTGGCGCTGATGCTGGCGCTGGCGCATGTGCTGGAAGCCGAAGGTCGCGCCGACCATGCCTTTCTGGACCGCTATACCACCGGCTATGACCGCTTCCGGGCCTATCTGATGGGTCAGAGCGACGGGATCGCGAAAACCCCCGCCTGGGCTGCGGCGATAACTGGTCTTGCGCCAGAGGTGATCACCAGTCTCGCGCGCGAGATGGCACAGAAGCGCACGATGCTCTCGATGGCCTGGTCTTTGCAGCGCGCAGATCACGGCGAGCAGCCGGTCTGGATGATCGTGACGCTGGCCGCGATGCTGGGCCAGATAGGCCTGCCCGGAGGCGGTTTTGGCACTGGCTATGCGGCGGCGAACCGGGTGGGAAACATCTCTTTGCCTTTCGCCTGGCCTGCATTTCCTCAGCTGAAAAATCCGGTCCGCAGTTTTATCCCGGTGGCCCGGCTGGGCGATATGCTGGAACAGCCGGGCGCGGCCTTCGACTATAATGGCGCCCGCTATCACTACCCGAAAATCGAGCTGATCTGGTGGGCGGGTGGCAATCCCTTCCACCATCAGCAGGATCTGGGCAGGCTGCACCGGGTCTGGAAAAACCCCCGCTGCGTCATTGTGCAGGAGCCGTTCTGGAACGCGATCGCCAAACATGGCGACATTGTCCTGCCCTGCACCCTGCCCCTGGAGCGCAATGATCTGGGCATCACGAAAGGCGAGCCGCATCTTGTCGCGATGAAGCAGGTGGTGGCGCCTTTTGCCCAGTCCCGCAATGACTTTGACATTCTGGCGGGCATTGCCGCCGCCATGGGGATGAATGAGGATTTTACCGGTGGCCTGGATGAGATGGGCTGGCTGAACCGGCTTTACGATGAAAGCCGCGAGGTGGCGGCGCAGAATGGCTATACGCTGCCAGAGTTTCACCGTTTCTGGCAGGATGGCGAATTTGCCTTTACCGCCACCACGCCGCCGCGCGCATTGCTGCAGGCTTTCCGCGAAGACCCACTGGCCTATCCTCTGGCAACGCCCTCGGGCCGCATTGAGATCTTTTCCGAGCGGGTGGAAGGGTTTGGATATGCGGATTGCCCTGGCCATGCCACCTGGTTCGAGCCGGGGGAATGGCTTGGCAATGCGCCGCAGAACGGGTGGGGCGATGCGCTGCATCTGATCTCGAACCAGCCTGACCGCAAGCTGCACAGCCAGCTTGACCTGGGCAGTTATTCGCGTGAGGCCAAGATCCGTCAGCGTGAACCGGCCAGGATAAATCCGGCCGAGGCGGCGCGGCGCGGCCTCGTATCGGGTCAGGTGGTGCGGGTCTGGTCAGAGCGCGGTGCCTGCCTGGCGGGGCTGGTCATCTCGGATGCGATTGCGGATGGTGTGATCCAGATGTCGACCGGCGCCTGGCTTGACCTCTCGCACGAGGGGCTGGACCGGCATGGCAATGTCAATGTGCTGACGCGTGATCTGCCGACTTCCAGTCTCGCCCAGGGGCCGACGGCCCATACAACGCTGGTCTGGGCAGAGCCCTGGCTGGGCGAATTGCCTCATCTTGAGGCGTTTTCTCCGCCCGAAATCAGTGGCACCGACCAGCTCTCATGATCTGTGCTGGCGTCGGCCACGCTTGCTCCTGATGAGATTTGCACCAGATCTTCCGGTTCTGTGTATCAACCCGGCGGGATCTGCTTATGTCAGCTGCCAGTCTGCATGGCTCTGCCGCCAGGCGCCTGCCGCCGCATGGGCCGGGCGGAGGGGCGTTCCTCGCGTTGTCGCCATGACGTCCAGGCGACCAAACCTCCTGAGGCGAAATCCTGAACTCGTCAGGCGGGATTTTCGGGGCTGTTCCGCATTTGACTGGCGATGATCGGATTGCGCGAAGGGCAGATAGCCAATTCGTCGGGCATGTCGAAGTCGAGACGTGTGAGGCGCCCGGCAATACGGGCTGCTGCCGCCGCGGGTCACCTGCTGTGCAAGATCCATGCTGTGGGGAATGATGCTCGTTCCGGCCTCAATCAAGATCGCAACGCCATTTACGCCGACTTCAGCCAGCCTCAGGCGCAGAAATTAACTTGACATACGGTATACCGTGTCTTGTATGTAAAGCGCGGTCCCCGTGACGACCGGCCTTCGGGAGATTCCCGACTGGCTCGTTCACCACGGCCCGTACTGACAGCGGGCTCAGATCTGCGGGTCTGAAACCCCCTTATTCATGCCGAGGCGCATATGAGAATTTCGCGAGTGGAGGCCATCGGCCTCTTTGGAAAATCCCCGAAAGGCGGCTGGTCGAATGAAATCAGGCCGGAAGACTCGATCCATGCGCTGATCCTTGTGCAGACCGATGACGGACAGGTAGGGATCGGCTCGGTCTTTACTGACGCGCGGCTGGTCAGGGCCGGACTGGATGTGCTGCGCGCATTGCTGATCGGCGAGTCGGCCCTGGAGCCGATGCGCGTCAGCGAGAAGCTGCATCAGAACACGTTCTGGATGGGCCGCGGCGGCACGCTGACGCATGTGATCTCGGGCATCGACATCGCGCTTTGGGATCTGTTCGGCAAGAGCTGTGGCCAACCGCTGGCCCGGCTTTTCGGCGGCAGCTATCGCAACCGGGTGATGGCCTATGCTTCGATCCTGATGGAAGAGCCGGATCTGATGCGCGAGCGGACCGCTTATTACCGCGCGCAGGGTTTCCGGGCGATCAAGATCGGTTGGGGGCCGTTCGGGCGTCGGAATGACCGCAAGCTGGATGAGGCCATCATACGCGCCGCCCGCGAAGGGGCCGGGGATGACTGCCGGCTGATGGTGGATGCAGGGGCCAGCGATGCCTATTGGCCGAACGGTCTGAAATGGGCGCTGAACACAGCACAAATGCTCAGAGATTACGACGTGACCTGGTTCGAAGAGGCGCTGCATCCTGATGCTCTGGATGATTTTCGTCAGCTGCGCCTGCAAAGCCCGGTCCCGATTGCCGGCGGCGAATGTCTCACCCGGCGGCAGTCCTATCTGCCGTGGTTCGAGGCGCGGGCGCTGGATATCGTGCAACCGGATGTGACCAAAGTCGGCGGTATCACCGAACAGCTGCGCATTGCGCGGATGGCGAATGATTTCGGCATTCAATATATCGGCCATGGCTGGAACACGGCGGTGGGCCTTGCCGCAGACCTGCAACTGGCGGCTGCCTTCCCCGATACCGATATGGTCGAGTTCATCGGCGGATCTCCCTATATCGATGATATTGTAGAGAAACCCTGGGCGCTGGATGACGAGGGCCTGCTTGAGATCCCGGACACGCCCGGCCTGGGTCTGCGCCTGCTGCCGGATGCGGTGGCCGAGCTTTCGGCTGATGCCGAGGCGGCAAAACTTCTGGCAGGTGCAGCATGAAGATCGAAGCGGTAGATTTCTTCTATATTGCCATGCCAGAGGTCACCATCGCGGCGGATGGCAGCCAGGACGCCCTGGTCGTTCGGGTGCAAGCCGGTGGATTGACAGGCTGGGGGGAATGCGAAGCCTCGCCCCTGGTGTCGATTGCGGCCTTTGTGACCCCGATGTCCCACGGCGCCTGCCAGCCGGTATCGGCTTCGGTGCTTGGGCAGATCTTGGAAAAGCCTTCCGATATCGCAGAGATAGCGGCGCAGGTGGCTTACAGATCAATGGATTTGCTTCAGGCGGCGCATACCTGGTCCGGTATCGAAATGGCGCTCTGGGACCTTTTGGGGAAGGCGCGCGGGGAGCCGGCCTGGAAATTGCTGGGCTATGAAAGGGCCTATCCCAAGCTTCCCTATGCTTCGACACTGTTCGGCACGACCCCGGAGGAAACCTTTGAACGCGCCCGTGCAATCAGGGCCAGGGGGTTCCGGGCTGCTAAGTTCGGTTGGGCTCCGTTTGGCGATTCACTCGCGGGGGATCTTGCCCAGGCCGACGCGGCCCGCGCGGGACTGGGAGAGGAAGGTGTTCTGCTGATCGACGCCGGCCAGATCTTTGGCGATGACGTTGAAAGAGCAGCGGCCCGGCTTGAGGCCCTGTCCCGCAACAGAGTGACCTTCTTCGAAGAGCCTTTTGGCGGTGCCTCACTGGTCGCCTATCGGGGTCTGGTTGAAAAGGCCCGGGGCACCGGGGTGGGGATAGCGGGGGGCGAAGCCGCGCATAACCGTGAAATGGCTGAACATCTCATCGAATTCGGCGGGGTGAACTTCATCCAGATCGACTGCGGTCGGATTGGCGGCCTAGGCCCGGCCAAGGCAGTGGCGGATTACGCCGCTGCCCGGGGCGTGACCTATGTGAACCACACCTTCACATCGAACCTGGCGCTTTCAGCCTCGTTGCAACCTTTCGCAGGGCTGGAAGAGCACCGGATCTGCGAATTCCCCACCGAGCTGCGCGACGTGGCACGCGACCTGACCCTGACCAAAATCACACCGGATGCTGAGGGATTGATCCATTTGCCCGAGGGGCCAGGCCTTGGGGTTGAAATCAACGTTTCGGCACTCGAGCGCTACCGCGTTCCGGTTGAGATCCGGGTGGGTGGCAAGACGATCTTTTCGGCCTGAGAGAGGACTGCGCGGAATGAACAATATTGATCTGAATGGAAAAACGGCAGTCGTCACCGGTGGCTCGCAGGGGATTGGCCTGGCGGTCGCAAAGCGGCTTGCCGCCTCGGGTGCGAGGGTTGCGGTCTGGGATCTGAATGCAGATACGGCTGCCGTCGGAGGGGCCGTAGCGATCAGGGCCGATGTGGCAGATGCGGCTTCAGTCGCTGCTGCAATGGCACAGACCGAAGCCGCGTTGGGCCATGTCGATATTCTGGTCAATTCTGCCGGAATAGCGGGTCCGAACCACCGTTTGACCGACTATCCCGACGCTGACTGGCGTCGTGTGGTTGAGATCAACCTGATCGGCACCTTCAATGTGAACAAGGCCATCGTGCCCGGAATGGAAGCGCGGAATTACGGGCGGATCGTGAACATCGCCTCTATTGCGGGCAAAGAGGGCAATCCCAATGCCTCGGCCTATTCTGCGTCGAAAGCCGGGGTTATCGCTTTGACCAAATCGCTGGGCAAAGAACTGGCCGGCAAGAATATTGCGGTGAACTGCATCACCCCGGCCGCAGCCCGCACACCGATCTTCGATCAGATGAGCCAGGAGCACATTGACTACATGCTCTCGAAAATCCCGCGAGCGCGCTTCCTCGAAGTCGATGAAGTGGCCGGGATGGTGGCCTGGCTGGTCTCGGAGGAGAACTCCTTTACCACCGGCGCGGTTTTCGACCTGTCCGGCGGTCGCGCTACCTATTGATCCTGACCTCGCGCCCTAAGGCGCGCCGCAAAAGCTTCTGAGGAATACCGCCTATGAAACTGCAACGCTTAGAACAATCCGGTCGCATCATCCCCTGTTTGCTGGACGATGCGGGGGCAGCGCGCGATGTCTCGGGCATAGTAACGGATTTTACCGCGGAGAATGCGGCTGAGCTGGCATCGGTTCTTGCTGCAGTCGCAGTGGATAGCCTGCCTGTCATTGACAGCGCCACTGTGCGGCTTTTGCCGCCCATCGCACAGCCGCCGAACATCTGGTGCATCGGGTTAAACTATTCTGATCACGCCGCTGAATCTGGCATGCCGGTCCCGAGTGAACCGATCCTGTTCAGCAAAGGTTCGACTACCTATTGCGGCGCGGATGATCCGGTCTATTGGTCCGAATCCATGACCAAACTCGACTGGGAGGTGGAGCTTGGCATCGTCATCGGCAAGGGGGGCCTGAACATCGCCCGCGAAGACGCGCTCTCGCATGTGCTGGGCTATACGATTGTCAATGACGTGTCCGAGCGGGCCTGGCAGATCGAACGCGGCGGGCAGTGGATCAAGGGCAAAAGCTATCCGCACTTCTGCCCGACCGGTCCATTTATCGCCTCGGCTGATGAACTGGGCGACATCGCGGCACTGGATCTTTGGCTCAGCGTGAATGGTCAACGGATGCAGACCGGCACGACCGCGAAGATGATCTTCGATCCGGCCACGATCATCTCTTACATGAGCGCTTTCTGCGAGCTGAGGCCCGGCGATCTGATCTGCACCGGCACCCCTCCTGGCGTGGCCCTTGGCATGAAAGAGCCACGCTGGCTGAAACCCGGCGATGTGATGGAAGTGGGCATCAAGGGACTGGGTGTGCAGCGGCAGATTGTGACCCCGATCTCACAAAGGGGCGTGAAATGACCGGCGCGTTGAACCTTGTCCCGACGGAGCGTCTGGCCGGCAAAGTGGCGGTTGTAACGGCGGCGGGGCAGGGCATCGGCCGCGCGGTCGCCGAGCGGCTGGCAGCCGAAGGCGCGCGGGTTTTTGCCTCGGATCTGAACGAGGCGGCATTGGCGAGTTTCTCGGCTGGCGAACGCACCAAACTGGATGCAACCGACGCGAATGCTGTCGCTGACTATTTCGCGGGCTTTGAACAGGTCGACATTCTGGTTCACGCGGTTGGCTATGTGCATCAGGGCAGCATCGAAGAATGCGAAGCTGAGGAATGGCATCGGTCCATCGCGATAACCCTGAACAGTGCCTTTCACGTCCTTGGCGCGGCAGTCCCCAGGATGAAACAGGCCGGGGGATCGATCATCACCATCGGCTCGGTGGTCTCTTCGATCAAGGGCTTCCCGCGTCGGGCGGCTTACGGTGCCGCCAAAGGCGGCGTCATCGCCCTGACCAAATCCATCGCTGCGGATTATGTCGGGCACCGGATCCGCGCCAATTCTGTCTGCCCCGGAACGGTTCATTCGCCATCTTTGGAAGAGCGGATCACCGCGTTGGGTCAACAGATGAACTCTCGAGAGGCCGCGCTGAAATCCTTTGTCGATCGTCAGCCCCTGGGCCGTCTTGGCACGCCAGAAGAGATCGCGGGGATCTGCGCCTTCCTGGCCTCGGATGAGGGGGCCTTTATCACCGGTCAGGCCATCAATGTCGACGGAGGCATAACCATCTGAGTCCCGGGCCCGGACCCGGGACGATTACGATGATTTCACCATCCCCTTGAAGAAGAAAGGAGGCGTGACGCCGCGATAAGCCCGGCTACGGCCTGACCGTAATTTCTGTCCAGTTAAAAATAACCGAAACCAACAGGAAAGTATGACCCCATGACCACGGCAATCAAACTAGGGTTCTCCCTTGCCGCGACGCTGACCTTCGCGGCCCCCGTGCTGGCGCAGGATGCAGCCGCCCGCTTTGAATTCACCCCGGGTTTCGAGGCCTGCGCCGGTGACACCTCGCTGTCGGATGCGCAGACCAATGGTATCACCCTTGGGATCAGCCCCAGCCCGCCCTATACCTCGCTTGATCCTGCGACGGGCAAGGCGTCGGGCATCGATGTCGAAATCGTCGAGGCAGCGCTCGGCTGGCTTGGCATTGACAAGATCACGTACGAAGTCGCGCCGTTCCCTTCTCTGACGCCGTCGCTGATTTCCGAGCGGATCGACATGGTTGCGGCCAACATCCACGTCACTCCCGATCGTCTTAAGGTTGTCAGCTTCACCGGCCCCGGCTGGTGGTATGGTCCGGCAATCACCGTCGGCAAGGGCAATCCCAAAGCGATCCACTCTTTTGAGGATCTGAAGGACCATAGCGTGGGTGCCATCGCGGGTTCGGCGGCTGATGAGTACCTGCGTTCGCTGGGCGTTGACGTGGTCCCGTTCCAGACCGACGCTGACCAATTCATAAGCCTGTCGCAAGGCCGCGTCGACGTGATCCTGGAAGACGACATCAAGGTGGCGACCTATATCGCCGAAAACAAAGACGAGTCGATTGAGATGGTCGCAGGGGTGGAAATCCCGGATGAGCTGATCTTCCAATACGGCTATGGCTATGCGCGTTACGGTATCCGCATGGAAGATTGCATGCTGCGCAGCGCTATGTCGATGGCGCTGGCCGAAGTGCGCGGCAATGGGCAAGTATCGGGCGTGCTGAGGAATTATGGTCTGACTGACCGTAATCTCTTCTACTTCCCGGTTTCCAACTAACCCCTAAATTACGGGGCGCGCAGACGCGTTTGCGTGTGTCGCGCCCCGGTTCACCGAGGTGGCCCGATGGATCTTCTGAATTTTTCAGTGGTGGCGGAATATTATCCCACCCTGCTGAAAGGCTTCGCCGTCACGATTGGCATGACGCTGGTTGTGATTACCCTGAGCTTGACGCTTGCCATACCTGTCGCACTCGGCCGGATGTCCGAGAACTTCCTGATCCGCTTCATTTCAGGGGTCTATGTCGAAGTGTTGCGTGGCACGCCGCTGGTGCTGCAACTGGTCTATCTCTATTTCGTGCTGCCCGGTGTGGGCATACGGCTTAATGGGCTTACGGCCGCCATGCTTGCGCTCACGCTGCACTACACGGCCTATCTCAGCGAGGTCTATCGTGCAGGCATCCTGTCGGTGCCAAAGGGTCAGTTTCAGGCCTATGCCGCCCTTGGCATGTCACGGCAGCAGGGGTTCATCCGGATCATTCTGCCGCAGGCCATCCGCACGGTAACACCGGCCCTGGGCAACTATTTCATCTCGCTGTTTAAAGATACCGCCCTGGCCTCGGTGGTGACGGTTCAGGAGTTGTTATTCTCGGGCCAGATCATCGCGGCGCGTAGCTACCAGTATTTCACCATCTATACGGTCTGCATGATTATGTATTTCAGCGTCGGCTATCCGGCTGCAATCTTTGTCCGAAAACTCGAGGCCCGCATTTCCAGGGGTTATGCAGGCACGAAAAAGCGCCGCGCAAAGGGAGGCCGGATATGATCAGGCTTGAAGGGATTGAGAAGTCTTACGGCCCGCTCAAGGTTTTGAACGGGGTCTCTCTGAATGTCGCGAAGGGGGATGTGGTTTGCATCATCGGTCCGTCAGGATCGGGCAAGTCCACGCTGCTGCGCTGCGTGAACTATCTGGAGCAGCCGGAGGCAGGCCAGATCACCCTTGATGGAAAACTGGCCTACCGTGATTTCAGGAATGGTCGGATGATCTCGCGCTCAAGAGCCGAGATTGATGAAACAAGGCGCGAATTCGGCATGGTGTTTCAGGATTTCAACCTGTTCCCGCATATGGATGCGCTGGCGAATGTCACCGAAGCTCCCATGCGGGTCCGAAAGCTGCCGCGGGCGCAGGCGGAGGCGAAGGCGCGAGATCTGCTGGAGCGGGTGGGCCTTGGTGCCAAGATCGATGCATGGCCCGAGGAACTGTCAGGTGGCCAGAAACAAAGGGTTGCCATTGCGAGGGCCCTGGCGATGGAGCCAAAGGCGATGCTCTTTGATGAGCCGACCTCCGCACTTGACCCCGAACTGGTGGGCGAAGTGCTGGAGGTTATGAAGGCGCTTGCGGCCGAGGGCATGACGATGCTGGTGGTCACCCATGAAATGGGTTTTGCCCGCCAGGTCGCCGATCGGGTGATCTTCATGGACCAGGGGGTAATCGTTGAAGACGCCCCACCTCAGGAATTTTTTGACACCCCAAAAATGGAGCGGACCAGGGCTTTCCTGCGTGTGACACAACGCGAATAGAAGCTGGGTTTCGCGGTTTTTCAGGCTGCGCTTTTCATTTTGGTGCTGCCGCCGCATAAATGGCCCAAGAGTTCAGTACGTGTAATCTAGAAATACTCAATGAGGGGTTCCCGGTTTGGAGACCAGAATTCGGCCGCGAGATGCCCAGGTGACAGCCTCAGCGCGACCAAGCGCGCTTTCGGCCATTCCCCGGCCCCGAACCACCGCAGACGAGGTCGAGGAACGCATCGTCCTGGCCATTGCGCTTGGAGAGAAAAGCCCGGGCGACCGGATCACCGAAGCCGAGCTGGCAGCGACGCTGAATGTCAGCCGGATGCCCGCGCGTGAAGCCTTGCAGAAACTTCACCTGCGGGGCGTATTGGTCGAGAGCGATCAGCGGGGCCTTAAGGTTGCCGATTACTCGGATGCGTTCATTGATAATCTTTATGAGGTCCGCCATTCGATCGAACGGGTGGTATTGCGGCGCGTCATGTCTGAGAATTTCGACCGCTCTGAACTTTTGGAGGAGCTGGAAGAGCATATTTCCCAGATGCGTGACCTGGCGGGGTCTGACGATACTTTGCTGCTTGGGAAGACAGACCTTGCCTTCCACCGTGCCATTCTGAGACATTCAGGCAACGAGCTCGCGGCAAAGATCTGGGAAGGTCTGGCCCAGCATTGTCTGATTGTCTTTCTGCGCGATTGGGCGCGTGTCGCAGACCGTACCAGCGAAGTTGCGCTCCACCGTCACTTCGCAGATTTCATCGCCAATGGCGAATTAGAGGATATCGATGTCCTTCTGAGGGAGCATTACACCCCGGCGCATGACCGGGAGTAAAGCTTCAGCAGCATAAGCGCGGCATCGAGGTCACCGATGAGACCCGGTAGTTCTGGTAGGTGCCATCGGCTGGGCCGGCTGTGTCAGGGGAACACCACTGCTCAGATTATCTGGCAGTTACCCGAGCTTCCAGCAAGCGCAGGGCAACACGGCCGGGACTTCGGGCAGCTTTACCCGGATGAGAGCCAAGGCCGGTTTCAGAGCGAGCCATGAGACGACGTAATGCAGACCTGCGATTGACCTGCTGAAGTTTCATTCCGCAGCAACCGGAGCCGGTAGCTGATTTGATCCACTCCCCAGGGTTGGATCGCTCGCGGGCAGAGTTTTCCGACCTCGTGCTTTGCCCCCGCGTCTGGACCGCCGCGATCCGGAGTTTCGCTGCTCTGATCCCGGGTCGGGCGGGTTGCGCTGCGGAACGACGGTGCGGAGCTGGCATTTCTCCGGACGGGCGAGTGGCAGGCTGCGACTCACCCGGTGCGGGTCTGGTTAGTCCGCGATCCTGTATTCGGTAACATACAGAAATCATGTGATAATATTTCTCGTCGCCCTGGCATGTCAGATCCTGGCTGAGGCGCTGATCTGGCCCTGAGCCGTAGTCTGATCTGGTCGAAAATTTAACTGCTTGACCCGAAGAAAGGAATCATTCTTATATGCAAACGTTCCCAGAGAACGTTTGCATTAGTTTGACGCAAACTTTTCCGGGGCGAGGGAGGAGATCTATGTCTGATGCGACCGGCCGCGAAAGCGGCAGCCCGGCATTTGCGGGGGCGGTGGCGCTATGTGCCGAAAGCCTGCGTAAGGCTTACGGGGCGACCGTTGCGCTGGAACATGCCGATATTTCGCTGGCAGCGGGCCAGGTCCACGCGCTTCTGGGCGAGAATGGCGCTGGTAAATCGACGCTGGTGCGGATCCTGACCGGCGCAGTGCGTCCGGATCAGGGCGAGATGCAGATCGGCGCGGCGGCCTATGCGCCGGGCTCGATCCTTGCGGCCCAAAGCATGGGCGTGGCGACCGCGTTTCAGGAGCTGAGCCTCGTGCGCAACCTGACCGTGGCGCAGAACCTGCATTTGCCGCATCAGCCAAAAGGTGGTTTTGGCATCAATTCCCGCCGCCTTGGCGAGGAAAAGGCCGCGGCCACCCTGGCTAAATACGATATGGGCCGCATCAGCCCGCGCAGTCTGATCGCCGATCTGCCGCTGGCCGAGCGTCAGCGCATCGAGATCCTGCGCGCGATGGAACATGCCTCAAAAGTGCTGATTCTTGACGAGCCGACTGCTTCGCTGGCTGAGACCGACTGGCTGTTCGATCTGATCCGCAAGAGTACCGCCCGCGGCCTTGCGGTGCTCTATATCTCGCACCGCCTGCCAGAGGTGCGTGAACTGGCGACGCGGGCCACCGTGCTGCGGAACGGGCGTTCGATTGCGAGCGTCGATCTGGCGGCAGCGGATGATGACGATATTTTCGAGATGATGGTCGGCCACAAGGTCGATCACGCCCGCCCGGCCCGCGCACCACGTGCGACGGCCACGCACCGGATTGAGGTGAAAGACGTAACAGGCCGGGGCGTGAACGGCGCCGGTTTCACGCTCGGCACGGGCGAGGTTCTGGGCGTCGCGGCGCTGGAGGGACAGGGCCAGCGCGGGCTCTTCCGGATGCTTGCCGGGCTGGAGCCGGTCAGCAGCGGCGAGATCCGTGTAGATGGCAAGCCCGTCACGCTGCGCAGCCCGCGCCAGGCGCTGGCCGCAGGCAGCGGCATCGCCTTCCTGCCTGAAGAGCGCAAGACCGAGGGCATCCTGGCCGGCCTTTCTACCGCCTCGAATGTGGTGCTGCCGGTATTGGGCCGTATCTCGCGCGCGCTGATTGTCGGGCCGAAAGCAGAAGCGAAACATGCGCTTGAGACGGCTTCGAAGGTCGATCTCAGCCCGCGTTATCTGGGTTTTGCCATCGGAGACCTCTCGGGCGGCAACCAACAGAAGGCGCTGATCGCGCGCACCATGGCGACGGGCGCCCGCACATTGGTGCTTTATGACCCGACGCGGGGCGTCGATGTCGGCACCAAACAGGCGATCTATGACGCGATCAGGGCCTTTGCCGATGAGGGCGGCTCGGTGCTGTTCTACTCATCCGAACTACCCGAGATCGTTCAGCTCGCCGACCGCGCGCTGGTGTTTTACGGCGGCCGCGTGAACGGCATTTTCGAGGGCGAGGCGATCACCGAACAGCGCCTTGTCGCGTCCATGTTGGGCCAGGGAGCGGAACATGCTTCCCGCGCAAAAGGGGAGGCGGCATGAGTTCCGCGACTGAACAGAGACAAATGAAACGAAAGCCGGTGCTCAAAAGCCTTCTGACCGAGGGCGCGGTGCTGATCGTGCTGATCTATGTGATCCTTTACGCGATCAATGTCTGGCAGCAGCCGCGTGCCTGGTCTCTGGGAGCCTTTGGCAATCTGGTGAACAATTCGGTGCCGCTGGCGCTTGCCGCCGCAGGCCAGACCCTGGTGGTATTGTCGCGGGGCTTTGACCTTTCGCTCGCCGGGGTGGTCTCGCTCACCAATGTGGTGATGGCGGTCTATCCCCTGCAGGGTCCAGGAGGGGCACTGGCCTCGCTGGGGATCTGTCTCGGCATCGGTGCGGTGGTTGGCGCGGTCAATGGCTGGCTGGTGGCGGGGCTGCGGCTCCAGGCCATCGCGGCGACTTTGGCGACGATGATCATCTGCCAGGGCATTGCACTGGTGATCCTTGATGCGCCCGGCGGCCAGGTGGCCGACTGGGTGAGCTATGAGCTGACCGACCGGCTCTGGGGTGTGGTGCCGGTTTCGGGGCTGGTCGTGCTGGCGGTGATCCTCGTATGGAGCCTCGCCCGCCGCACCGACTGGGGTGTCGCGCTTTACGCCATTGGCGAGGATGAGCAGGCAGCGCGGCTTTCCGGCGTGCCGGTGGCGCGGGTGCGCTTCCTGACCTTTGTCGGCGCCGGAATGCTTTACGGGCTGGCGGGCTATATGCTCTCGGCGCAGACCGCGACCGGCAACCCCAATGCCGGGACGCCATTGCTGATGCTGGCTTTTGCCGCCGTGGCGCTTGGCGGCACCGCTTTCACGGGCGGCAAGGGCGGGCTTTTCGCCTCGGTCATGGGGGCGGGCACCCTGATGCTGTTGCAAAAGGTGCTGTTCTCCAGCGGCGTCGCCTCTTTCTATACCGGGATTTTCCAGGGCGCGGTGCTGATCCTCGCGGTGGTCTTCAGCGGTGTGCTGGCGGGGATCGGGCGCGGCACAGGCATTGGGAAGCGCTGAGATGAAACAGATGAGTACTTCCACTTCAGCCGAAAAATCCGCAAGTTACGCAGCCGCCCCCGACCGGCGTGGCGCGGCCAGGATCTCGCGCGAGACGATCTCGACGCTCGTGGTCTTTGCGATCTGCATCCTCATGCTGCTTGGCTCGCGCTTCATCAGCCCCAATCTCGGCTCCTGGGCGCAGGTGCAGACCGTGATGGTGCTGGCCTCCTTCCTCGTGGTTCTTTCGTTCGGCCAGGGGCTGGTGATCCTGACCGGCGGGCTTGACCTGTCACTGCCGGCGCTGATCACCCTTGGCGGGGTGCTGGCGACCAGTCTCGTGGGAGCGGGAAATCCCGGTGCCTGGTATCTTCTGCCGCTTGTCGTGGTGATCTGCGCCGGAGTGGGGCTTGCCACCGCCATCGGCGTCGTCTGGCTGAAAGTGCCGCCCTTCATCATGACCATGGCCACCTCGATCATCGTGGCATCGGTCGCACTTGGCATGACCAAAGGGACGCCGCGCGGGGCCTCGCCCGAAGCGCTGACCTGGCTGATGAAATCGCAGCTTGCCGGCGTGCCGCTGCCGGTGGTGTTCCTGATCCTCTTCGTGGCGTTCGGCTGGCTGGTGCAGTCGCGTTCCACGCTCGGCCGCTATCTCTACGCGCTTGGCACCAATCCCGAGGCTGCGCGTATCGCCGGCATCCCGATGCTGACCGCACAGGTAGCGCCCTATGTGATCAGCGCCGCCTGCGCCGGTTTCACCGGCATGATGTTGGCCGGCTATTCGAACGGCGCCACGCTGCGGATGGGTGACAATTACATGCTGCCCTCGATTGCGGCGGTGGTGATCGGCGGCTCGTCGATCCTTGGCGGCTCGGGCTCATTCCTCGGCACCGTCGGCGGCGCGATCCTGCTGACGACGCTCGGCACCATCATCTCGGCGATCGGGCTGCAATTCGGCCTTCGCACGATCATCGAAGGCGCCATCATCCTCGTCGCATTGCTGCTGCTGCGCGACGAGGTGTTCGAGAAGATCCGTGCCCTGGTCCGCAAGGGCTGAGGTCAGGGGAGGGCGGCGCCTGCCTGAGCGGGCGCCGGATGCAGAGACCAACAGATTTTCAGGAGGAGAAACGAAACCATGACCACCACATTCGCGAAACTCTCGCTTTCGGCGCTGGCTCTGGCCACTGCAGGTGTACTTGCCGCTGATCCGGCTGCGGCAGAGGGCAAGAAATACAAGATCTATCTTTCACTCTCCTATTCCGGCAACTCCTGGCAGTCGGAGGCGGCGAATATCGTTAAGGCCCTTGCAGCAACAGCGCCCTATAACGAGACGGTCGAGCTGATCGAAGTGATCTCGGGCACCGATCCCCAGGCGCAGATCTCGGCCTATGAGAGCATGATCGAGGATGGTGCCGATGGGATCATCACATTCCCGATCTCCTCGACCGCGCTGAACCGCACCATCAAACGCGGTTGCGATGAGGGGGTCCTGTTCTTCACCTATGACGCCACCGTCACCGAGCCCTGCGCTTACAATGTCAGCTATATCACCTCGGGCTTTGGTGAGAACTCGGCTCAGGCGCTGGTCAACGAACTGGGCGGCAAGGGCAAGATCTTCCTGTCGCGCGGCGTGCCTGGCAATTCGGTCGACAAGCGCCATACCGATGGCGCAATGCATGTCTTCAACCAGTATCCCGGCATCGAAGTTGTGGCGGAATACTATTCCTACTGGGACGACCGCACCACGCAGCAGGAAACGGCCAAAGCGCTGGCCGCGCATCCGGATGTCGACGGCATCTGGGCCCAGGCCGGTGAATTCGGTGCCATCCAGGCGCTGCTTGATGCAGGCGACCGTCTTGTCGCGATGACCGGTGAAAACTCGAATGGCTTCCGCCTCGCGCTGGCAGATCCCGACATGCAGGCCAAGGGCCTCAAAGGTGTCTCGGCTGGCTCGCCACCGGCGCAATCGGGCTATGCGTTCAAACTGATGATGGAGATCCTTGAAGGCAAGCGCGAGCTGGAGCCGATGAATATCGAATTCCCGCTGCCCTGGGTGCCGGCTGCCGATGTGAAGATCTGTGAAGGCGAGAAATTCGAGAATGGCTGCAATGCTTTCCCGGCCGACCGCGTGCCGTCTTCCTTCGTCACCCAGGTGCTGGACCCGGTGCTGCTGCCCGAGCTTTCCATCGACTCGGCGCTGAACGGCACCCCGGTTGAGGGCGCAACCATCCAGGCACTGCCCGCAGATGTGCCGGCAGGCGCCAACGAGCCGGGCATCAACTGCCAGGACTGCGAGCCGCCCGCTGATCTCTACAAGCTGACCAAAGTCGAGCCGACCGTTCAGCCCTGATCCTTGTCGGGCCGGCTGAACCCGGCCCGCAACCCCTGCGCGCGGGGACCGCTCCCGTCCCCGCGCGTGCCTTTCCCGACTGGCCACCACACAGGAACCGGACCACCATCATGAGATACCTCAAGCAGGGACAGACGGCCGAAGCGATCTCGGCGAATGATGCCGTCGTTAAGGAAACCGTCGAGACGATCCTTGCCGATATCGAGGCGCGCGGTGATGCCGCCGTGCGCGAGCTGGCAGGCAAATTTGACGGCTATGCGCCGGCAAGCTTCCGCCTCTCAGACGCTGAAATCCAGCAGGCGATTTCGGAAGTTTCGCCCCGCGATCTGGAGGATATCCATTTCGCGCAGACCCAAGTCCGCAACTTCGCAAAGGCGCAGCGCGATTGCCTGAAGGATCTGGAGGTCGAAACTCTGCCGGGCGTCTTCCTTGGCCATCGCAATGTGCCGGTCGAAGCCGTGGGCTGCTATGTGCCGGGTGGTAAATACCCGATGGTCGCCTCGGCACATATGTCGGTTCTGACGGCCAAGGTTGCCGGCGTGAAGCGGGTGATCGCCTGCGCGCCGCCCTTCCATGGCAAACCGCATCCGGCCATCGTCGCGGCGATGCATTTCGCCGGCGCCGATGAGATCTATTGCCTCGGCGGCGTTCAGGCCATTGGCGCCATGGCGATTGGCACCGAGAGCATCGCGCCAGTCGATATGCTGGTCGGCCCCGGAAATGCCTTTGTCGCCGAAGCAAAGCGTCAGCTTTTCGGCCGCGTCGGCATCGACCTCTTCGCCGGCCCGACTGAGACGCTGGTGATCGCCGATGACACCGTTGATGGCGAGATCTGTGCGACCGACCTTCTGGGCCAGGCCGAACATGGCCCGACCAGCCCGGCGGCGCTGATCACCACCTCGGAAAAGCTTGCCAATGACACCCTGGCCGAGATCGAGCGCCAGCTTGGCGTGCTCCCGACCGCCGATATCGCCCGCAAGGCCTGGGAGGCTTACGGCCAGGTGATCCTGTGCGACAGTGAAGAAGAGATGCTGAAAGTCGCCGATGATCTGGCCTATGAGCATGTCCAGGTCATGACCCGCGATCCGGATTACTTCCTGAAAAACATGCAGAATTTTGGCGCACTCTTCCTTGGCCCGCGCACCAATGTTGCTTATGGTGACAAGGTGATCGGCACCAATCACACGCTGCCAACCAAAAAGGCTGCGCGCTATACCGGCGGGCTGTGGGTCGGCAAGTTCATCAAGACCTGCACCTATCAGCGCGTCACCACCGACGCCGCTTCGGCGATGGTCGGTGAATATGCCTCGCGGCTTTGCATGCTTGAGGGCTTTGCGGGCCATGCAGAACAGGCGAATATCCGCGTTCGCCGCTATGGCGGTTCAAACGCAGCCTGAAGACCGGAGGAAGGGTTATGAGTGACGACAGCATTAAGGGTGGTTCGCGCAAGCGGGTGACGGTCAAGGATCTTGCCCGTTCACTCGGGATGTCGGTTTCGACCGTCTCACGCGCCTTCTATCCCGATGCCATCGTTGCCCCGGAAACCCGCCGCCAGGTTCTGGAAGCCGCGGAAGAGATGGGCTACCGGCCCAACCCTTTCGCACGGTCCATGATCACAAGGCGGACGCGGATCGTCGGCCTTGTGGTCGCGGGCATCACCAACCCCTTCTATCCGGAGGTGATGACCCGGCTGACCACAGCGCTGCAGGAGATCGGCATGAATGTCATGCTGGTCTCCGCCGAGGCGCCCGAGCGGATCGACGAGGCAGTGGAACAGGCGCTGACCTATCAGCCTGATCTGATCATCATCCTCGCGGCCACCATGTCGTCGCGCGCGGTGCAGGAATGCACCGCCGCCGGCACCGCCTGTATCTTTTTTAACCGTTTGTCCTCGGACCCGGCCGGACATGGTGTCACCTGTGACAATATCACCGGCGCCCGCATGGCCGCCGATCACCTGATCGACAAGGGGCACCAGCGGCTGTGCTATGTCGCGGCCTTCCCCGATGCCTCGACCAATATCGAACGCTGGCAGGGTTTTCGAGACCGCGCGCTGGAGCGCGGCCTGGCCGAGCCGCAAAAGGTCGAGGTCGGGAATTTCAGCTATGAGGCCGGGTTCTCGGGCGCTGAGGCCTTCGCCGCGCTGTCGGAGCGCCCGGATGGCGTATTCTGCGCCAATGATATCGTCGCCATCGGCTTTGTCGAAGGCGTGCGGGCGCGGCTGGGGATCGGGGCCCCGCTTGATATTTCGGTGGTCGGTTTCGATGATATCGCCATGGCCTCCTGGCCATCGCATTCGCTGACAACGATCCCGCAGCCGATTGACCAGATGCTGGCGGTCACCGTCGATCTGGCGGCGCGGCTGGCGGCTGATCCGGCGACGCCGGTCGAATTGCACCGCATCGCCCCGAAACCGCTGATCGAACGTGGCACCACCGCGGGGAGACAAGAATGAGCGGCCATCCTATCCCCCGCCCGCAGGGTGCCGCGCTGTTTGAGCGGCTCGCGGTGCTGCACCGCCCCGATTGCACCGCCCCGATGCAGCCGCCGCCCACTGAGATCCTGCCTGACGAGGGCGAAATAGCGCGGGCGCTCGCCTCCGACGCTGCCGGGCGCTACGGCGTCGCGGCCCGCGCCGTTTTCAACGATCTGCGTCGGCTGGTCGGGCAGCTGGCCGGACTTCTGATCCTCGCGCGGCTCACTTCGCGCCCCGATCACGCCGGTCTGCCCGAGGTGAAAGCCTGCCGCGAGCGCGAAGCGGAGATTGCCGCGCAGATTGCCGCGCTTGCCGCCCCCGGCCCGCTTGCCCCTCATCGCGACCGGCTTTCTGCCAGCGCCGGACTCTGCCGCGCAATCCTTGACGGACTGGTTGCCTGGCGGGCGGATGCGCCGGGGGCGGACGCCACTTTCGACGCGCTCAATGCGCAGATCCGCCGCGCATATGCCGTGTTGGAAACCTGCGCCGAGACGCGCGCCGGACTGCAGATGATTGATTTCAGCCATGCCTGCTGCGCCTGCGGCGGGCATTGATCCGGGACAGTTCAGGGAGGAAATGATGTCCGATTATTCGATCTGGGTTTGCGAATATTCGTTCGTGAAAGACTATCACAAGAGCGGCGTGCTCTATGGCGCCCATAACCAGGGCTATGTGAAGCTTCCCTATTGCTATGTCGTGATCAAGGGCAAGGATCACGTCGCCATGGTCGATGTCGGCTATAATGACAAGGCTTACGGCAAGACGCTGGGCGACCGCTTCAAGGTCGAGAACTGGCGCAGCCCGCGTGAGGTTCTTGCCGGGATCGGGCTGACGCCGGAAGACGTCGATACCGTCTTCATCACCCATGCGCATTTCGACCATTTCGGCAATGTCGAAGACTTTCCCAACGCCAAATTCTACATCCAGGAGCGCGAGATCGCGAAATGGGTCTGGGCGATGTCGCTGCCCGAGCGGATGCGCTGGATGATGGTCGCGGTCGATCCCGGCGATATCGTACGTGGGGTGGAGCTGGCACGCGACCGCCGGCTGATCACCGTCAATGGCGCCGTCGAGAATGTTCTGCCGGGGATCGATCTGCATCTGGCCGAAGACAGCCACACCTATGGCTCGATGTGGGTCACGGTCCGGAATGACGGTCAGACACAGTCGGCAGACCCCTGGGTGCTGGCCGGCGATCTGGTCTATGTCTTTGAAAACGTGAAAGGCCCGGGTGCTGCCGTCGATGCAGGCGAGATCTATGTGCCGGTTGGTCTCGCCGTCGGCAGTCAGACCAATCTGGTGCTGGCGACGGAAGAGATGATGAAGCAGGCCGGCTATGACGCTCATCGTGTGATCCCGGTCCATGAGGAGCGGCTGCGCGATACTTTCCCCTCGCGCATCACCAAAGACGGGCTGCGCATCTCGGAAATCTGCCTCGCCGATGGTGAGGCCTCGAAAGTCGCATAATGTCAGGAAAAGCTGTAATTGGGATTGTCGGGGCCGGGCTGGTCGGCTCCGGCTGGGCGGTGGTCTTCGCCCGCGCCGGGCATCAGGTGCTGGTGTTTGATCCGTCGCCCGAAGTGCGTGCGAAGGTGATCCCCTGGGCGCAGACCGCGCTGAGCGAGCTGGCTGAGGTTGGGCTGGCCGATGATGCAGGCGCCGCGCTGGCGAAGATCAGCGTGGTGGAAAGTCTGTCGCAAGCCGTCAGCCCCGCCGATTATATCCAGGAATCGGTCTTTGAGCGGGTGGATGTGAAGACAGGGGTCTGCCGTCAGATCGGCCCGCTGCTGAAACCGGGTGCGGTGGTCGGATCGTCGTCTTCCGGAATTCCGGCCTCGGCTTTCACCGAAGACTGTGCGAACCGCAATCGCTTCCTGATCTCGCATCCGGTTAACCCGCCACATCTGGTGCCGGTGGTGGAACTGGTGCCGGCGCCCTGGACCGACGCGGATGCCGTCACCTCGACCCGCGCGCTGATGGAGGCGGTGGGCCAGGTCCCCGTCTCGCTGACGCGCGAGATCGAGGGCTTTGTGCTGAACCGTCTGCAAGGTGCGCTGCTGAACGAGGCCTGGGCGCTTTATGACGCGGGCTATGCGACGGCGGCGGATATTGATGCGACCGTGGCACATGGGCTCGGCCTGCGCTGGTCCTTCATGGGGCCGTTCGAGACCATCGACCTCAACGCGCCCGGGGGCGTGGCGGATTATGCGGCGCGGCTTGGCCCGCTTTATCATTCCATAGCGGAATCGCGCCGCGACCCGCAGCCCTGGTCTGCCGACCTTATCGCCCGCATTTCCGCCGAGCGCCGTGCGGCGCTGCCGGAGGGTGAGCTTGCGGCTCGCAGGGCCTGGCGTGACGGGCGCCTGACGCGGCTCGCCGCTTTCAGGGCGCGGGAAGGTGCGAAATGAAGATCGACCTTACAGGCAAACGCGCCTTTGTTACTGGCGCGACCGGCGGCCTCGGGCGCGCCATCGCCATCGGTCTCGCGGCCTCGGGCGCGCGGGTGGCACTGGGCTATAACAGCGCCGCCGCAGGGGCCGAGGCGCTGGCGGCTTCGATGCCGGGCGAGGGGCATCTGCCTTTGCGCGCGCCGGTCACCGACAGCGCCGCGCTGGCAGAGGCGGCGGCAGAGATCCGGGCGGCGTTTGGCGGGCTGGATATTCTGGTGAACTGCGCCGGCATCACGCGTTTCGTGCCGCATGGCGATCTTGACGCGCTGGAGGATCAGATCATCGACGATATCCTCGCGGTGAATGTGCGCGGTCTGATCGCCACGACCCGCGCCATGCGGCCGATGCTGGATGCGTCCGACCGGGGCGCGGGCGGCAAGGCAGTGATCGTCAACATCTCCTCCATCGCGGCCCGGACGGGGATGGGGTCGAATATCGTCTATTGCGCGTCAAAGGCAGCGGTCGACAATATGACGCTGTCGCTCGCGCGGGCGCTGGCGCCCAAGATCCGGGTGCTTTCGGTGGCGCCGGGGCTGGTCGATACCGATTTCGTCAAATCACTGAGCCAGGACTGGCGCGACGAACAGGCCGCGCGCACGCCGCTGGGCGATCTGGCGCAGCCGGAGCATATCGCCGATGCCGTGGTCGCGGCGGCGGGGCTTCTGACCTATTCGACCGGCACGGTGATCGCCGTGGATGGCGGCAGACCGCTCGGCTGAGGCCGGGCCTTTTAATGGAGAAGATGATGACCCGGACGGGTGCTGTGGCCGTGATCGGTCTTGGCTCGATGGGGCGTGGCGCGGCTTTGTCGCTCTTGCGCGCCGGGCTGGAAACCCATGCCTTTGATATCCGCCCCGAGGCGCGGGCGGATTTCGCCGCACAGGGCGGTCTCGCGCATGAGACCGCTGCTGCGGCAGTCGCGGCGGCGGAGGTGGTCTTCCTTTTCGTCGTCAATGCCGATCAGGCCGAAGACGTGCTGTTCGGCACCGGCCAGGCGGTCGCGGTGGCACAGTCTGGTACCGTCTTCGCGGTCTCGGTGACGCAGGATCCGGCGCGGGCCGAAGATCAGGCGCGCCGGTTGCGCGAGGCCGGGATGCTGCCGCTGGACGCCCCGGTTTCAGGTGGTTCCGCGAAGGCGCTGGCAGGCGAGATGAGCGTGATGGCTTCTGGCCCCGAAGCGGCGTTCCTCAAGGCCGGCCCGGCGCTTGACGCGATTGCGGGGCGGGTTTTCCGGCTGGGCGCGGCGCCCGGGGCTGCATCAAAGATGAAGATGATCAACCAGTTGCTGGCCGGGGTGCATATTGCGGCTGCGGCCGAGGCGATGGTGCTGGCCCGCGCCGCCGGCCTTGATCTGCATGAGGTGATCGGGGTGATCGGCGATTGCGCCGGGATGAGCTGGATGTTTGGCAACCGCGCGCCGCATATCGCCAATGGCGATTACACGCCGCATTCGGCGGTGGATATTTTCGTCAAGGATCTCGGTATCGTAACCGGCGCGGCTTTGGGGCTTGGTGCCAGCGTGCCGCTTTCCGACAGCGCGCTCGCCTTGTTCCGCGAGGCCGCAGGCGCCGGGCTCGGGCGCGAGGATGATGCGGCGGTGGCGAAGGTGCTCGCCGCGCGGGCCGGGGTCACGCTGCCCGGCAGCGGGGGCTGATCGGGATGCGCTTTTCCGCAAATCTCGGGTTTCTCTGGGCCGATCTGCCGCTTCCCGATGCGATCCGCGCCGCCGCGAAGGCCGGCTTCGACGCGGTCGAATGCCACTGGCCTTATGAGACGCCGGCGGCCCAGGTGAAGGCGGCGCTGGAGGAGAGCGGGCTGCGGATGCTCGGCCTCAACACGCGGCGCGGGGCGACTGGTGAGAACGGGCTGGCGGCGCTTCCCGGGCGCGAGGCAGAGGCGCGGGATGCGATCCTGGAGGCGCTCGCTTATGCCGAAGCGATTGGCGCCGGGGCGGTGCATGTGATGGCCGGGATCGCCGCGGGGCCGGAGGCCGATGCTGCGTTCCGCGCCAATCTTGCCTTTGCCTGCACGCAGGCAGGCGGTCGTACCATTCTGATCGAGCCGCTGAACCCATATGATGCGCCGGGCTATTTCCTCAACAGCGCTGAACAGGCCGCGTCGATCATCGCAGACCTCGGCCATCCGGCGCTGAAGCTGATGTTCGACTGTTATCACCTGCAAATCTGCGGCGGTGATATCTGCCGGCGGTTCGAGCGCCTGCTGCCGCTTATTGGCCATGTCCAGATTGCTTCGGTGCCGGACCGGGGCGCGCCGGATCATGGCGAGCTGGACTACTCTGCCGTGCTGGCCCGGATCGGCGCGCTTGGCTGGACGGCGCCCATCGGGGCGGAATACCGGCCCGGCAGGATGACCGCCGAAACGCTGGATTGGCTGCCCGCCTCCCGCGAGATCCCCGTCAGCGCCTGAGGAAGCCTGTCAGCAGATCGGCGCCGCCGAATCCGCCGGATTTCGAGACCAGCAAACG
The DNA here is from genome assembly GCF_900105075.1 of Rhodobacter sp. 24-YEA-8. Lineage (NCBI taxonomy): Bacteria > Pseudomonadati > Pseudomonadota > Alphaproteobacteria > Rhodobacterales > Rhodobacter > Rhodobacter sp. 24-YEA-8. The sequence goes on along the minus strand of NZ_FNSK01000006.1, from coordinate 122,429 downwards.
CCCGTCGAACCGGCCGCCGATGAAGCGCGAAACAGGGATGCCCGGACCGGCCTCGCCGATACAGTCGAGGGCTTCGGTGCCGGTCTGAGCCAGAACAAGGCTCAGACAATCGCCGCCGGTCACGAAAACCGCGCCCGCGCCGCAGGGGTCCAGACGCGCGAGGCTGTCGCGCAGCCGCGCATGGGTCTCGCGCGCATTGGCGCTGAGCGGCACCGGGTCCAGCAGGACAGGTTTCGCGCTGTCGGCATCGAGCCCGGCCCCTGAAGCCGGACGGGTCAGGGGGGCAAGTGCTGCCGCCTGCGCGCGGGTGGCGGGATGCGCTGTCCCAAGGATGAAAAGCCCTACCTCCGGGCGCGGCAGCGGCGATGAGGGGGTGGCCAGCGCCTCGGCCAGCCCCCGGCTTCCCGCCCAGAGCGTGCCTTGCATCCCGGTCCAGGGGCGGATGGCTGCGCGCAATTCCGCCGCGTTTTTCGCATCCGGCACATGGATTTCCCGCTCCGGCGCCAGCCGGGCGAAAGCCTCACGCAGATCGCCCTGTGCGGTCTCGCGCCAGGTCCCGCCGTCCTGCACCAGCTGGCGCCCTTCCCTGGTGATCCGGCCCATTTCGGGGAAGGCCGGCGCAAAGATGCAACGCGTGAAACCGCCGGCTGCCATCATCGCCAGCGTCTCGGCCAGCGGGTGGCCGCGCAGCACGCTGTCGACCTTCTTGAACCAGAGCGCCGACGGGTCCGCCATCCGACGTGTAGCATCACGCACCAGCCCGTAGGCGAGCGGCTCTGCCAGATCGCGGCTTTCGGTGCTGTGGCTCAGCGCGGGCGCATCGCCGCCGGCTGACAGCGTCAACCGCACCGGCGCGGAATCGCTTGCAAAGGGCGCCGCTGCATCCAGCGCGCCGGTCAGATCATCTGCGATCAGCCGCAGCCTCACGGCAGTGCCGCCAGATCGACCTGGGGAACAGCATGTTGCAGCACCGCCAGCTGATCAAGCCCCAGCCGGTCATCCGTCACCAGCCGGTCCAGCTGTCGCAGCAGACCAAAGCTGCAAAAGGCGCGTGAGAAGATCTTCGAGCTGTCCGCCAGCAGCACCGGCCGGTCGGCGGCGGCAAGGATCACGCGTTTGAGCTGAGCCAGCTCGACCGAAGTATCCGACATCTCGGTCTCGCTGACCGCATGGGCGCCGACGAAAGCCAGATCGGCGCGCAGTCGCCGCATCAGATCGAGCGTATCCGCCCCCATCAGCGTGCCGGAACCGGGGCGAAGCTCTCCCCCGGCGACGATCAGTCGGATCTGCGGCGCCTCCGCCAGCGTCGCGGCGATTGCGAGATCATTGGTGACGGCGGTAAAGGCCGTGCCGCTGTCGCGCGCCGCCCGCGCCGCCGCCGCTGTGGTGGAGCCGCTGTCAAAGATTGCGGTCATGCCGGGGCGGATCAGCTGCGCGGCCTCGCGCCCGATTGCTGCCTTTGCCCCGCTTTCCAGCTCGGAAGCGATGGCGCGACCGAGCTCGGGCCCGGCGCGCAGGCTGCCGGTCAGCAGCGCGCCACCGCGTGTGCGTTCCAGATGCCCGGCTTCAAAAAGCATGTCGACATCGCGGCGCAGCGTCGAGACAGAGACCCCGAGCGCGGCTGACATTTCTTTCAGCCCCGCAGCCCCGTCACGGCGCAGGAATTCAATGATCCGGGCCTGGCGCAGAGCTGGCAGCATGGGGCGTCTTTCCGGTGCGGTTGGGGTGCAGGATATTCTGTAATGTCGCGGCGAATATTTCAATACATTCCATATTACGCCGGAATATACTTCCAATATCCTTCATATAGTGTCAAAAGATTTCAGTCTGATACAGCCCGAGGTTCCAATGTCGCGCCCGCTTCTTGCCATCACGCTTGGCGATCCCGCCGGAATTGGCCCGGAAATCACGCTGCGCACACTGGCGCATCTGCAGGACAGGCTGGCTCAGGACGCATTCGCGCTGGTGGTGATCGGCGATCCCGGCGCGCTCGCGCTGGCGGCGGAGGTCACCGGATTGCAGCCGCCACCTGTGATCAGCGAGGCGCAGCTTGCCGGGCTGCAAGGGGCCGCGATCCTGCCGACCCCGGCGCCTGACGCTGAGATCCGCTGGGGTGAGGTCACGGCGGCGGCAGGGGAGCAGGCCTATCAGGCCATAGCCATCGCGGTGCGCCTTGCCATGGCGGGGCGGATTGACGGCATCGTCACGGCACCCCTGAACAAAGAGGCGCTGAATCTCGCCGGGCGCCACTATGCCGGCCATACCGAGATGCTCGCCGATCTGACCGGGGTGAAGGGCAGCGTGATGATGCTGGCGCATGGCGGCATGCGGGTCAGCCATGTCTCGACCCATTGCGCGCTGGAGGAGGTGCCGGGACGCGCCACGGCGGCCCGCATCTCCCATGTCACCGATCTGACGCTGGCGACGCTGAGGCGGATGGGGATGCCGGCGCCGCGCGTGGCCATTGCCGCACTGAACCCGCATGCGGGCGAGGGGGGGATCTTCGGGCGTCATGATATCGATGTGACGGCGCCGCTGGTCGCGGAGTACCAGGCGAAAGGCGAGAAGGTCTTCGGGCCTGTTCCCGGCGATACGGTCTTTGTGCGGCTGCGCGGCGGGGATTTTGATGCAGTCGTGGCGATGTATCACGACCAGGGCCATATCCCGGTGAAGCTGCTCGGCTTCTCGGTTGACCCGGCCACCGGGCGCTGGACGGCGCTGAACGGGGTGAATGTAACGCTCGGCCTGCCGGTGATCCGCACCTCGGTCGATCACGGCACCGCCTTTGACATTGCCGGCAAAGGCATCGCCGAGGCATCGAGCCTGATTGAGGCGGTGGACTACGCCCTCACGATGATATGAGCCCTATCGTCCTGCCCCCCCGTTTTCGGGGTGGGTTTCTGCCATAGCATGTACAGGATCGGCCAGGTTGCCGCCCTCACCGTCCTTAAGACGAGATGAGATCCTAAATCACAGGCGGAAGGCCCGGACATCGTCAATGAGGTCAGGAAGCTGCCTCCATGGCTCCAGAGTGAGGCATCCTTCCTGCGCCGTGCCATGCCTCCTGAGCCCGCGAAGCATTGTGATGACTGTGCGTGGCGCGCCTGATGTCCGTCAGAACCCGCTCGGCAGGCGCTTTCATCTTGACGGGTTCCTTCAGCATTTTCAATTTCATCCGGGGTCAGGATGAGCCAGAACCCCTCCACTGTGCAATCACGCCAGACTGTACCATGGGGCTGATGGCGGAAAATCCTGTCCCCCTTGTGTGGAAAACCCGGGTAAGGCCCCGGCACATCCAGGGGCCATTACCTGCGACCACTCAGCCGCAGCACCAGCACGTAAAGCGCGGGGACCATGAAGAGGGCGATCACCGTCGAGGCAACCATACCGCCCAATACCCCGATCCCGATCGCATGCTGCGCAGCCGCACCCGCGCCGGTGGCGAGCGCCAGCGGCAGCACCCCAAGGGCAAAGGCGAAAGAGGTCATCAGGATCGGCCGCAGCCGCGCTTCGGCGGCAGAGCGGGTGGCGGCCAGCAGCTCCATCCCCTGTTTTCGTCCTGCCTCGGCGAATTCGACGATCAGGATCGCGTTGCGCGCGGCAAGGCCGATGGTCGTTAAGAGACCGACTTTGAAATAGACATCGTTCGACTGCCCGAATCCCCAGGCCGCAACAAGTGCGCCAAGGATGCCCACCGGCACTGCCAGCATCACCGAGAACGGGACCGACCAGCTTTCATAAAGGGCCGCCAGCGCAAGGAATACCACGAGCGCCGACATGGCGAAGAGGATCGGCGCCTGGTTCCCTGAAAGCCGCTCCTGATAGGAAAGGCCGGTCCAGGCGATGCTGTAGCCGGGCATATCTTCCAGCAATGCCTCGAGCCCCTCCATCGCCGCGCCTGTCGAAATCCCCTCTCCCGGGTTTGCCGAGATCGAGATCGCCCGTGTGCCGCCATAGCGGTTCAGCGTGGGGGAATTCTCAGACCAGGTCTGGGTCATGAAACTGGCAAAGGGCACCATCTCGCCGGCGCGATTCCTCGCATGCCACACGGCCACATCTTCGGGCTGCATCCGCCATTCGGCGGCGCCCTGGACGATCACCGGCCGCAATTCGGCCCCGAGTTCGAAATCGTTCACCTCGCGGCCCGAGAAGATCACCGAAAGCATGGCATTCACCTCGGAGACCGTGAGCCCCATTGCCCGGGCGCGGCTCTGATCGACATCAAGGCGCAAAGCGGGGCGCCGGCTTGGCTCATGGCCGCGAAAGCCCGAGGCGATACCGGCCTCCTGGGCGCGTGTCGCGAGAAGCATTGCGGCCTCTTCCATTGCAGCCTGACCCTGACCTGCCTGGTCGATCAGATAGAAGGAAATGCCGGCGGAACTGCCGACCCCCTGGATCGCCGGTGGCTGGGAAAAGGTGATATTGCCGGCGCGATGGCCGTTGAAATGGGCATTCGCGACCCGTTCCAGCCGGGAAGCAGACAGGCCGGGGCGTTCGGCAAAAGGTTTCAGCCTGATGTAAAGCATGGCGGTATTCGGCCCGCCCCCGCCCCAGGTAAAGCCAAGCGCGGTCATCACAGTGTCGACGGTCGCGCCTTCTTCCTCCATCAGCCAGTCAACGACTTCTTCGGTCACGGCACGGGTCTGCGAGGTGGTTGATCCTTCGACAAGGCGCAGCTGCACCATCATCACGCCCTGATCCTCTTGCGGGACGAACGACGACGGCAGCTGACGAAACAACTGGAACGAGCCCCAGCTGATCGCGCAGAGCAAAAGCAGGACAAGGAAAGGCCAGCGCATTGCCAGCCCGGCCGTATGCCCATAGCCGCGCGTCACTTTGGCCATGCCGCGGTTGAACTGGCGGGCAAACCAGTTGCCGCCATCATGTGCGCGCGGTTTCAGAAGCGCCGCACACATCGCGGGCGACAGGATCAACGCTACGGCCAGCGACAGCACCATCGCCGAAATGATCGTGATCGAAAACTGCCGGTAGATCACCCCGGTCGAGCCCGACATGAAAGCCATCGGCAGAAAGACCGAAGACAGGACCAGCACGATCCCGACCAGCGCCGAGGAAATCTGCCCCATCGACCGGCGTGTGGCGCTTACCGCATCCAGTCCCGGCTCATGCTCCAGCTGGCTTTCCACATTCTCGACCACCACAATGGCGTCGTCGACCAGAAGGCCGATCGCCAGCACCATGGCAAACATGGTCAGCGTGTTGATCGAATAGCCAAGCCCCGAAAGCACGCCGAAGGTGCCCAGAAGCACCACCGGAATGGCAATTACCGGGATGATGGTCGCGCGCCAGCTTTGCAGGAAGATCAGGATAACGATGAACACAAGCGCCACTGCTTCGGCCAGCGTTTTCCAGACGGTCTGGATCGAATCCTCGATAAAGGGCGAGGTGTCGAAGGGATAGGCAACCTCGACCCCTTCGGGCAGCGCGCTTTGCAGGCCCGCAAGCGTCTCACGTACCCGTTTCGCGGTTTCGACGGCATTCGCGCCCGTCGCCAGCGTCACCGAGAACCCGGCCGCATTCGCCCCGTTGAAAAGGGCCGAGCGCCCATAGCTTGTCTGGCCGATCTCGATGGTGGCAACATCGCCCAGCAGAACTTCGCCGCCACCTTCCTCGACCCTGAGCCGGATCTGTGCGAACTGGTCAACCCCGGTAAGCTGCGTCTGTGACGAGAGCGCGACGGTCAGCTGCTGTCCCGGCACCGCCGGGTCTGCGCCAAGCGCGCCCACCGAGACGGTGGAATTCTGATCGGCAATTGCAGCGGTGACATCGCCGGGCGTGATCTGGAATTCGGCCATCTTCATCGGGTTCAGCCAGACCCGCATCGCAAAGCCCGATGAGAAACTGTCGATCGAGCCGACCCCGTCGACCCGGAGCACCGCATCCTCGACCATCTGCGTCGTCAGATCGCCCAGCTGCAGCGTCGAATAGCGGTTGTCGCGCGAAACCAATGCGCCCACCATCAGTGAGCTTTCCCCGGCGCGCTGAACCTGGGTGCCGCGTTCGCGCACCACCAGAGGCAGACCGGATTCCGCCAGCGCGACCTTGTTCTGAACCTGGTTTTGCGCCTGATCGGCCGTCACCGTGTCATTGAAGACCAGCTCGACCCGGCTGCGGCCACTGGCCGAAGAGCTTGACGTCATGAACAAAAGCCCGTCGAGCCCGGTCATCGCATCTTCGATAACCGAGGTGACCGAATTCTCAGTCGCCTCGGCCGAGGCACCGGGATAGGTCGCGGTCACACTGATACGGATCGGCGCGATATCGGGATATTGCTCGATGGGCAGGTTCCAGAGCGACCAGCTGCCGAACAGCATGGTGATGATCGCCAGAACCCAGGCGAAGACCGGGCGGGTGATAAAAAACTGTGCCATCAGATCAGTTCCCCGCGCCGCCTGCCGTGGCGGGGGCAAGGTCGCGCACCACTCCTTGCGCATCTATGGTCACCGGGACGGGGGTGATCTCGCGCCCCTCGCGCATGGTGTTGATCCCGTCAAGCAGCAGCCAGTCGCCCGGCTCCAGCCCGGCCTGCACGATCCAGGCCGCCTCCCAGGTGCCGGTTTCGGTCAGGTAGCGTTTGGTGACTTTTCCATCCACGGCGATCCAGGCCGATAGCCGCCCGTCGCGTTCGCGCTGTGTGGCACGCTGCGGCACAAGGATCGCCTGCTGCCGCGCCAGCGTCAGCTCGGCCTGGACGAACATGCCCGGCGCAATCATGCCGCCCGGATTGAGAACCTCGAACCTGAGCGTGCGGGTGCCGGTGGACGAGGACACTGTCGCCGCCGAAGAAACCAGCGCCGCCTGACCTGCGATGCGCCGGCCACCATCCAGCACCAGAACCAGCTCTGGTGTGATCAGCTCGATCTCGCCTCTTTCGGCCCGGGCCTCGATGGCAAGCCGCGTCTGATAGGGTTCCGACAGATCGACCAGCACGGGATCGACCTGGACGATTTCGGCCAGCGCCTGGGCCTGGCCCTGGGTTACCAGATCCCCGACCGAGACCTGGGCCACCCCGACAATCCCGGTGATCGGCGCCCGGATCGTCGTCCAGTCCAGCTGGGCGCGGGCCAGATCCACGCCGGATTCCGCTTCAGCCAGCCCGGCCTGAGCCTTCAGCAGGTCGGTTTCGGCAATATCCAGCGCCGCCTGGCTGGCCGATGAGCCGCGCAGGGCCGAGACCCGGCCATAGCTGGTTTCGGCCGCCTTCAGATCCGCCGAGGCCCGCGCGAGGCTCGCCTCTGCCGAGGCCAGCGCGGCGCGATAGGTCAGCGGGTCAATGGTGAAAAGTGGTGTACCGGCCTCGACCTGCGCCCCAGGCGTATAAAGGATCGCGGTGATCTCGCCCCCGACCCTTGGCCGGAGCTGTGTCGCGCTGCGCGCCACAGCTCGTCCGGTCAGCAGCTGCTGCACCGGCACCGAGGCCCGTTCCAGCACAACATAGCCGGCCTTCGGGGGCGAAGACGGGGCCTCCTGCGCCATCGCGGGGCGCAAAAGCGGCAGCGGCGTCAACAGGCCGGCGGGCAGGAGAACCAGCATGGCCGCCAGAATATGGAGCGCGGGAGAAAAACGCTGTGGCCGGGTTCCGGTGGATCGCAATTGGGTTCGCATCGGGAAGTCTCCGGCCTGTAGCTGCCTGTTCGGCTGTTGTTATGGTACGGATCCGCAGCAGGACCCATGGACTGACACGTCAGCCGCAGAATTTTCCGGCGTTTATGCCGCGACAAGGCTCTGATAAAGGCCCATGGCGCTGATCTGCCCGAACTTATGGTACTGTTTCGTGACTTTTCCACCCTCGCCAGCGGAACTTCGCCCCTGACTGGTAAATCCGCCGTGAACCATATCTCTTGCGATGGACTTCTCACCCCCGGCCCCGGATAAACGGCGGATGTCTTCCAGATCCCTCCTGACCCTGATCATCGCGGCTTTGCTGCTTATTGCCATCGGTATCGGCACCCTGATGCCTGGCGGCACACTGCCCCAGATGCCTGGCTCAGACAAAATGCAGCATTTTGGGGCATTTGCCCTGGTTGCCCTGGTCGTCACGCTGTTGCGGCCGGGCTGGGTCCTGCCGGTCGCGCTGGTCCTCGTGGCCTATGGCGGGCTGATCGAGCTGATCCAGCCGCTGGTCGGGCGCTCGCGCGAGCTTGCCGATTTCGTGGCCGACAGTCTCGGTGTGGCGGCAGGCAGCCTCACGGGGCTGATTCTCCACCAGGCTATTCAGCGCCTCCAGCGCGGCACCAGCGACACCGTCGTAAACCAGACCGCCGATAACCGCTGATCCAGGGGGCTTTCCGGTATCACGGAAATCCCGGAAGCCCTGCCGCGCAGTCAGATCTTCAGACGCCAGGCTTTCACCTGTTTCTGATGCGTCAGGAGGACTTCCTGCAATCCTGTATTGCGGCTTTCACCCAGCATCCCGACCTTGCGCGGTTGTTCTGTGCGGGCTCGCTGCTGATGGATGATATGCGCAGCCCGAGCCCCTTCCGGCCGGACGATTTTGGCCGGATCCCTGGTCACACCCCGGGCAGAGCCGCGTGGATCCAGGCCGCCATTGAATGGATCGCCTGAACCCTGCACCCGCTGATGCTGACGATCAAATGGCCGGTCCGGTCTGATTAAGATGCTCCCGAAGGGTCGTCCCGGTATATGCCTCGCGATAGATCCCCCGCGCCTGGAGATGCGGCACGACTTCCCTCGCGAAGTCCGAAAAGCTTCCGGGCAGAAAAGCCGGGGTTACCACAAACCCGTCGCAGCAGCCGCTTTCGAACAGATCAGCCAGCCTGGCAGCGATTTCCACGCCGGTATCGGCAATCTGTGGGACCCGGATGCTCGCGGCCCAGATCCGACCGATTTCACCCAGGGTCTCATGCGGGGCATGGATCAAGGGTAGCTTCTCACGGACATAGGCTGGCACCTCCGGGCGCTCGAGCAGGGCATCAACGGTCAGGTCCAGCGGATAGGGCCCAAGGTCAAAATTCAGCTGCCCCGAAAGCGTGACAAGACCCAGTTCGGGCCTCGCGAGGCTGTTGTGAAAGCGCAGCTTGTCCTCTGCCTCGGCCCGGGTCGCGCCGATAAAGGGCATCACCGCCGTGAGGATCTTGCAGTCCTCCGGCTGCCGCCCGGCCAGTCGCATTTCTTCATGCACGGATTTGCGGAAACGGCGCATTTCTTCCGGCTGCCGGTGGATCGTGAAAATCACCTCGGCCCAGCGGGCACCAAAACGCCGCCCTCGGCCGGAGGAGCCGGCCTGAATGATCACCGGGTGACCCTGCGGCCCTGGCGGAATGTTCAGCGTGCCATTTACCCTGATCCATTTTCCCTCATAGGAGACCGGGCGGATACGGGACGGATCGGCGAAAATCCCGGCCTCTTTGTCATGGATCAGCGCATCCGGCGTCCAGCTGTTCCACAGCGCCAGCGTGGCCTCGACAAATTCATCGGCACGGTCATAGCGCAGGTCATGGGCCAGATGCTGATCCGCCCCAAAAATCCGGCCCTCGCTGTCATTCATCGAGGTGACGATATTCCAGGCGGCCCGTCCCTTTGAGATATGGTCGAGTGTCGCGAAGGAACGGGCGACATGGTTCGGCTCGAAATAAGTGGTCGAACGTGTGCCACCAAGGCCGATCCTGCTGGTCTGTGCCGCCAGGTAGGACAGCATCGGCACCGGATCCAGACGCGCAGCATCCTGGGCACCATAGCGAAAACCGGTCTCGCGCCCCTCAGCCAGCTGTTCCGAGACAGCCAGGCGATCCGCGAAGAACAGGAAGTCAAAAAGACCTTCTTCCAGCGCATGGGCCGTTGCGGTGTAAAGTGCGGGATCCAGAAAACTGCCCTTTGTTTCGGGATGACGCCAGACCGCGTGGCTGTGGGCCACGGGACCGGCAATCAGAAAAGCGGCGAGATGGATCTGGGGTTTGCCCATGGTATTCTCCTGTCAGCGTGTCGTTCTGAGTGGCCAGGCCAGTTCTCTGCTTCGGGTCAGGCCACCTGGACGCCGGGTCAGAACAACAAGAATGATTATGGCAAGAAGCAGTTCCTGGCTGCCGGAGGGGAGGCTGAACCGGCTTTCTCCAAGCGTGACGCCGGATTCCAGGACCCGAAAGCCCGAGATGACGCTGCGGATCAGAACCGCCCCCAGAACAGCGCCGGTCACGCTGGCACGGCCACCAAAGATCAGCATGGCCAGCATCAGGAATGTGAGATCCAGCCAGAAGGTCCGCACCGAAAGCGCGCCAAGGAAATGGCCAAGCAGCACCCCGCCGACCCCGACAAAGAACGCGCTCAGTGAAAGCGAGAGGATGCGCAGCAGCAGAACCGGTACGCCCGAGGCCCGGGCCGCGATCAGATCATCCTGTGAGGCGCGCAGCATCAGGCCATAGCGGCTTTCGCGAAACAGCACCGCTGCGGCCACTGTCACCACAGCCCAGGCGGCGGCAGTGCCCGTAGAAACGTCTAGTGGCAGGCCGATCAGCGTACTGGCCCCGGCCGTCCAGCTGGTCCAGCTCTCATAGATCGCGCGCATCATCGCAAGGAAAGCAAAGAGCGCGATAGAGGCCCCGATACCGCTCAGCCGCATCAGGATCAGCCCGATCAGCGCCGCGACAAGGGCCGCGAGGCTGGCTGCGATCAGGGTCGCGGGCAGCAAAGGCACCGTGTTTTGCAAAAGGAAGTCGGGCAGGCCGGGCAGGGTGAGCGGCTTCAGCCCCGGGCAGCAGGTCTGCCAGGCCGAGGCATAGGCCGCGATCAGCATAAATGCGGAATGCCCGAATGAAACGATCCCTGAATTGCCGATGAAGATCTGCAGGCCGACCACCGCGACGACATAGATGAACATCTCGGTCAGGAAGCGGTTCAGCGCGGGCGGGCCAAAGCTCTGGCCCAGGATCCAGATCAGCCCGATGGCCAGCGACAGGTTGACCGCAGTGGCAAAGCGGAAAGCGGGACGTGCGGCCATGGGTCAGACCCTCTCGATATGGGATTTGGCGCGGATCAGCCCGCCTGGCGCAATCACCAGCAGGATGAGGGCAAAGCCGAAGACGAAGGCGTCGCGCGCCTCGCGCAGGTGATCGGGCAGAAAGGCCTGGAGGGCGGTGGTGGCGATCCCGATCAGGAAACCGGCCAGAACCGGGCCCAGCAGGCCCCCCATGCCGCCGATCACCGTGGCCATAAAGCCCATCAGCGTGATCGGAACGCCCATCCGGTAATCGAGAGTGCCCGTCTTCACGACAATCAGCAGGGCGGTCAGCGCCGCCAGCGCGCCGCCAATGGCAAAGGCCGTGCCGATCACCCGGTCCGCCCGGATGCCCAGCAATTGCGCCATGCGGAAATTCTCGGAGGCGGCCCGCATCTCGGCGCCGAAACGGGTGCGCTTCAGAAATAGCGCCACCGCTGCAAGCGCGGAAAAACAGGTGGCGATGGTCACCAGATCGATGATTGGAGCCTGCCCCCCGGCAAAACGCACCGGGGCCATCAGTTCCGGCCAGAGATTGATCGATTTCGGCCGCCCGCCATGCACCAGGAGGATCAGGTTCTGCAAAGCATAGCTCACCGCGAATGAAGAGATCAGCAGCGTCGCGGGCTCGGCATGGCGCAGCGGGCGGAAAGCCAGCCATTCCGTCGCCAGCGCCAGCAGTACGATCAGCGCGATCACCGCAAGGATCAGAAGCGGTGCAGGCCAGGTGCCGATGAACGGCGTCGCCACCTGGGCCGCCGAGGGCACCACCAGCGCATAGGCGGCCCAGGTGATGTAATCGCCACTGGCGAAATTGATCAGCCGCATCACGCCAAAGATCAGCGCGACACCAAGCGCCACCAGCGCATAAAGCCCGCCAAGCGAAAGGGCATCAATCACATATTGCATGAGGCTCATAATGCGGCTTCCCCGAAATAGGCCTGGTGCAGGCTTTCGGCTGAGAGGATCTCCGCACGCGGGGCGGAAAAGGTGATGCGCCCGTTTCGCAGGACGCAGATATGATCTGCGATGCTGAGCGCGCGTTCGGCGCTTTGCTCGACCACCAGCGCCGCGACACCGCGCGCCTTCAGTCCCCGGATCGCGCCAAGCACCAGCGCCGTCATTTTGGGGGAAAGACCCAGCGAGGGTTCATCCACCAGCAAAAGTCTGGGCCGGGTCAGCAGGGCGCGTGCGATCACCAGCTGTTGTTGCTCGCCCCCCGAAAGCCTGCCTGCCGGTGTGGCAAGGCGGGTCTCCAGCGCGGGAAACTGCGCGACCGTCTCGGCGATGGTATCGTCGAGCTTCTGGCCCGGGCGCAGCCCAAGCCCGAGGTTTTCCGTCACGCTGAGCGTGGAAAAGACGCCGCGCCCCTCGGGGACCAGCGAAAGGCCGCGCCGTGCGACGATATCGGCGCGCAGGCCGAGGATCTCCTCGCCTTCAAACCGGATGGAGCCGCTCACCTGGCGCAACGCGCCGGCGACCGCCAGCATGGCCGAGGATTTTCCGGCCCCGTTCGGGCCGACAAGGCAGGTCACCTGTCCGGCGGCCGCCGTCAGGCTGATACCGCGCAGGGCCTCGATCCGGCCGTAGCTGACCCGCAGATCCCTGAGTTCAAGCATCTTCCCCGTCCTCCTCATGACCAACACCCAGATAGGCGGCGATCACGGTGTCATCCCGGCGGACGAGATCCGCGGGGCCGTCAGCGATTTTGTGGCCCCGGTCGAGCACCACCAGCTGCGGACAGGTCGCAAGGACCACATCCATATTATGTTCGATCAGCAGCAGCCCGCAGCCAAAGCGGGCAGGGATCGCGCGGATCCGCCCGGAAAGCGCCGCGCATTCCACCTCATTCAATCCGGCAGCGGGTTCATCCAGCAGCAGGAAACGCGGCTGCGAGCCAAGCGTCCGCGCAATGCCAACAAGACGCTCCTCGCCGAAAGAAAGGTCTCCGGCGCGCAGATTTGCCCGGTGACCAAGGTCCATCCAGTCCAGCAGCTCCCGCGCTGCAGGCCCGGCTGCCCTGCGGCTGCGCCCGGCCGCGCAGAGCGCGACCTCGACGTTTTCAGCGACCGTCAGGTCATGGAAAAGCCGCGCGGCCTGAAAGCTGCGCACCACCCCGGCCCGGACCGCGCCGCGCGGACCGCCCCTGGTGATGTGCTGGCCATTGACCAGCACATCCCCCTGATCGGGCCGCTGAAAGCCGGTCAGAACGTTCACAAGCGTGGTCTTACCCGCACCATTCGGGCCGATCACCCCCAGAATACCGCCCTGATCCAGGCTGATATCGACGGAACTCAGCGCTTTGATGCCACCGAAACCGACCGATAGGCCGGTTCCGACAAGCTTTGCCACCGGGGACGGCGCCGTTTCGGGGCTTAATCCCACCATTGGATGTAGTCGCGTTTGGCGGGGCTGTAATAGCCGATGGCTGCGGGTTCACCATTGGTATAGCCGACGGCCAGCATCGGACGGCCCGCAGTGATATGCAGATCGGCGGTGAAGGTGGTCAGACCGGCCAGCAGCGGCTCATCCCGGAACTTCTCCAGCTCCGCCAGAACGGCGTCAGAGTCGAAAGTGCCGGCCCGTTCGACAGCACGTGCCCAGGCGGTGACGGCCGAATCGCCGGTCACGGCCTGGCCGGTCTGCGGGCGCTCACCTGTCGCGGCCAGAAAATCAGCGTTGAAGACACCGATTTCCGGGCGTGGGTCATCGCCGCGGGCCGAGGAATAGGAGAAGTAATAGAAGTCACTCAGATTTTCTGCCGGAACGGAATCGCGCCAGCCATCGCCATCCGCATTGGTGCCGGTGACGAAGGGCGCGGTGATGCCCGCCGCGCGGAACTGGCGCACGATGGCCGGGAAGCCGGGCGTGACGCCTGCAAGGGCGATGACATCGGGCTGTTCGGGCAACGCCTTGATGCGGGTGATCTGCGCCGAGAAAGAGGCATCGTCATTGCGGAAGGTATCGCTGCCGATCAGCGTGCCTTCGCCCGCCTCGGCTGCCCAGCCTGCCTCAAATCCGCGCCCGAGGCTTTTGGTATATTCAAAGCTGCTGTCGGTCAGCAGATAGGCGGTTTTCCAGCCCTGTTTATGCACCGACCAGCTGGCGAGCAGGCTGCCATTGGCTTCGGCCTCGCTTGCGAGGGAAAAGACATAGCGGCCGATTGCATGATTGCCGAGCTTGGCATCCGCGCCGCAGGTCGAGAAGGAGATCACGCCTTTCTGGTTGGCAACCAGCGCTGTCGGCGCCCCCATATCGAAATCGCAGGAAATGATCAGAACCTGAGCACCGGCATCCAGAAGCTGCGCCCCGGCCTGGGCGGCTCCGGCGACTTCGGTCTTGGTATCGGCCTTTTCCAGCACCAGCGTCTTGCCAAGCAGGCCGCCATTCGCATTGATCTTTTCAACGGCGAGTTTAACCGCGTTATAGGGGCCCTCGTCATAGGGGGCCATCCAGCCGCTTTCGGCAATGGCTGCCCCGATCACGATGCTATTGTCGTCAGCCAGGGCCGCCAAAGGCATGAGCGAGAACGTGGCTGCCGCCGACGAGGCAAGCAACCTTTTGATATATGCAGACAATTTCATCTCCTTGAGGGTTATCGCCTGTTTCAGGCTGTCTCGGTTGTGACGAGGTAGTCACCGCCAGGCCTGACCTCGGCCACCGTTTGCGGCAGCAGGAGAAGCGTGGTGGTGCTTTCCTCGATGATGCCCGGGCCGGGGATCCGGTCGCCGGGGAAAAGCCGGTTGCCATCATAGACCGGCACGCGGCGCAGACTGCGATGGGCGGGCGACCAGACCTCGCGCCAGCCGGTGGGTCCGGTGTTGCCACCCGCCTCGCCTGGCGTGCCGGTCTGGTTCAGATCGACCTCGTTCAGAGGGTTGCGCCCGAGGGCCGCGACCTTCCAGGTGGTGAATTCAACGATATCCGCCTCTTCGCGCACCCCGTAGATCCGCTCATGCGTTTCGTGGAAACTGTGGATGAGCGCGGGAACATCCGCCTCGGTGAGCACCCCGTTTTCAGGGGAGAAATGCACCTCGATTTCCCAGGACTGGTATTCGTAGCGCCCGAGAAACGCATATTCGAGATCGATCCGCCCGACGCTGGTTTCGGCCTCTTTCAGCCCGGCCAGCGCCTGTTGCCGCAGGGCCGAGAGCAGATCATTCACCTTTGCAAGATCGAAGCCCGCCGAAGAGGTCTGGCCGGTGCCGGTCTCATTGAACCGCAGATCCGAGACCAGCCCGCCAAAGGCGCTGAGCCCGGCGGTCAGCTTTGGCACCAGAACGCTGTGGATGCCCAGAACCTCGGCCATTTCGGCGATATGGCAGGCGGTTGCGCCACCGCCCGAGACCAGCACGCTCTCGCGCGGGTCGATCCCCTCATTGATGGTGATATTCTGAATCGCGCCCACCATATTATGATTGCAGGTGGTGCAGATCGCCCAGGCCGCTTCCTGCAGTCCGATACCGAGGGCTTCGGCAATGGGTTGGATGGCGGCTTCGGCGGCCTTTCGGTCGAGCTTCATCCGGCCGCCGAGGAAATTCTCAGGGTCAATCACCCCCAGTACCACATTGGCATCGGTCACGGTCGGCAAAATGCCGCCCCGGCCATAGCAGGCCGGTCCGGGTGCCGCCCCCGCGCTTTGCGGCCCGACCCGCAGGAGGCCACCGGGATCTACCCAGGCGATGCTGCCGCCCCCGGCGCCGATTGAGCGCACGTCGATTTTCGGCACGCCCAGCATGTCAAAGCCGATCAGCGCTTCGGGGGTGATGATCAGCTGGCCATCGCGCACCACCGAGACATCCAGCGTGGTGCCGCCCATATCGGCGATGATCAGATCGGACCCCGGCAGCAGGCGGCGCCCGGCAATCGGCGCCAGCGTCGGGCCGGACATGGTGCTGAAGATCGGCTTTTCGGCAATCACCCGCGCCGGCATCATGCCCCCCACGCAATTGGCGATCAGCAATTCGCGGCGGTAGCCTGCAGCGCGCAGGGCCGTCTCCAGTCCTTCGACGTATGAGCGGACCACCGGCAGCAGCGCGGCATTGAAGGCCGTGGCAATGGTGCGGCGATACTCGCGCTGGATCGGGTTCAGCTCATGGCCGAGGGTAACCGGCACTTCCGGCCATTCCGCCGCAAAGATCTCACGAATCCGGCGTTCATGGCTGCCATTCACCACCGACCAGAGCAGGCTGACGGCCACCGCCTCGACTCCAAGCGCGCGGAAACGGGCAATGGCCTGATGCACATCTTCTTCGGCCAGCGGCTGATGCTCGCGGCCCCTGGCATCGATCCGGCCGCCGATCTCGTGCGTCAGATGCGGCGGGATGAAAGCATCGGGATAGGGCACGGACCAGTCAAAGGTCCGCTTGCGCGGCCCCTCGCGCAGCAGAAGAATATCGGGATGGCCGGCAGTCACCAAAAGCCCCGCGCGGCCGACCTTGTTCTCGACCAGGGCATTGGTCGAGACGGTGGTGCCATGCACGATGCTTTCGGTCCTGGACAGGAAATCCGCCAGCGACAAGCCATAGGATTGCGCCGCCAGCTCCAGCGCCGCCATGAAGCCATTCTCAAATGCCGGCGGCGTCGAAGAGGCCTTGAAGATGCGCGGAAGGCCGCCCTGCTGCAGGACAACGGCATCGGTGAAGGTGCCACCGATATCAATACAGATGCGGAAGCTCATATCACTTGCCTCCCGCTGCGAGGGGCGTGGCGCGCAGCTGCCCAGTGCGGGCCTGATCGGTGACGACAAGGCCTGGCAGGTCGCCGGGGCGCACTGCGACACCATATACCGTTTCGGCGGCCTCGGGGCTCAGCCAGCCGCGATTGATATCCTGCGTCACACGCTCGGGGTCACGCTGCCGCGGATCGCCATAGCCGCCGCCGCCGTTATTGATCCAGACCAGCGCCTCACCCCGGCGCAAAGTCTCGCTGTGAAAGCCCGGCAGGTCGATGACCTCACCGCTGGCGAGCCGTTTCATGTTGCGCGCGGCCGCCCCGGCACCACCGCCAAGCACGCCTTTCGGCGGGTTGACGCAGCCGTCACTGCAATAGATCGCGGTCAGCTCATCTCCCAGCGGGATCATGGTGCCCGTCATCCCCGGCGCGCCATTCCATTCGCCCGGACCCATGGTGCCCGTGGCGACTTTGCGCTCTTCGATCAGGATCGGATACATGCCCTCATCGATCTCGACACTGTCGAGAACGATCACCCCGGCATTGACCGACCCGAGATAGGTCAGCCAGCCATCGGTGCCATGTTTGGCCGGGCCGCCGCCATAAGTGACGAAAAGCTGGTTCACATAGGGCTGGTTGCCGTTATCGGTATCAATCCCCGAAATCACCGACTCGCCCGCCTGCTGCTGCACCGCGCCTTCACCAAGGCCGAAGGGGCGACCCATCTGCGCGAAACAGGCCTGAACCGCATTGATCAGCCGTTCGTTGACATTGGTTGTGGCAATCGAAGTGCCAGCGGGAAATTTTGGCCGCCCCACCACCGCGCCATCGCGCAGCAGCACCCGGATCCGGCTGTCGCTGCCCGCATTATGCGGCAGGGTCGGGTCAAGATTGAAATAGACCCCGATCCGGCAGGAGCCGAGCGCACAGGCTTCGGAAAGGTTAAAGCCGCCGGGAATATTGTCTTCATTGTCGCGCGCATCGATGGTGATCAGGCCGTTTTCCGGATCGGTGATCACGGTCACCCGCACCGGCACGCCCTGATCGGCAACGCCCGGGATCGGATCGTGGCGGGTCTCATAGCTCCACTCTCCGGCGGGAAGGCGTTTCAGTTCCTGGATCATGCGGCGCTCGCCATAGGCGGTCCATTCGTCGAAAAAGCGACGGATCGTCTCAATGCCGTATTTCGCGACCAGATCCTTCAGGCGGCGTTCGCCGACACGGCAGGCCCCCACCTGCGCCCGGTAATCGCCATACCAGATATTGCTGACGCGGATGTTATACATCGCGTAGCGGATCCAGTCTTTCTTATCGGTGAAATCCTCCTGGATGCGGATGCAGGGGAAGTTCAGCCCTTCCTCATAGATCGTGGCCGCTTCGGGCAGATAGGTGGTCGGCAGCGGTGCCCCCATATCGGCGTGATGCGAGCGCGCCAGCGCCCAGAACAAGAGCTCTCCCTCATAGAAAACCGGGATCACCACTGTCAGATCGGCGTGATGGGTTCCGCCGGTATAGGAACAGTTGTTCAGAAAAGCGTCGCCCTCTTTCACATCATCGAAAAGATCGGTGATCGCGCGGGTGGTCAGATCCAGCGCCGAGATATGGATAGGGATCCCCTCTTCGACGCAAAGCTGGCGATGATCGGCAGTCAATACGCCACAGGACAGATCGCGCGCATTCTTGATCACAGCCGAGCGGCTGGCCTTTGACACGGTATTGATCATTTCGCGGATGATGGTTTCGATCCGTGCTGACAGAACGGACAGCAGCACGGGATCGAAATCCGGGGCGGTTGGGGCAGACATAGTTCTCCTTCCGACCAGAGGAGGGAAGGCTGCCCCCCGGGAAGATCCGGCCGTGTTCCTGACGTTCCGCGCACCTTAGAAATGGGCCGCTTTCAGTCAATTCTCTCACCGGACGGCAAACAGAGGGTTTGTTTTCCGCCATTGGTCCCAAAGAGAATGAAGAATAAAATATCTATAATTCTTAGATAGATATGCCGCGCATCTGAAGAAATTTCGACCGGACCAGCGCGACTACTGGTCCATTCTGGATCCCTCCATTCGGAATAACTGGATCCTTCTCTTCGCTGCAATTCATCGCCCTGTCCCAGGCGGATGAGATTATTTGCGCAGGGCGCTGACCTCTTCGGCGATGATTTCGATTCCACGCGGGATCAGCTGCGCCCTGATCGAGGAATAGCCGAGCCGCAGACAGGAACGTTCAGGCGGCGCCACGAAGAAGGCATCACCGTTCTCGACAAAGACACCCCGGGCCAGCAGGTTTTCATAAAGCGGTGCTGCGCGGATTCCCTCGGGCAGCGTCAGCCAGACAGAGGTGCCGCCCCGCACCGGCATGAACCCGGCATCCGGCAGCAGATGGCGCAGGGTTGTGGTCAGCGCCTTGTAGCGACCGTGATAGGTGCTGCGCAGTTTCTGCAGATGGGCATTGTAATAGCCGCTGCGGATAAACCTTCCGATCGCCGCCTGAATATAGGTCGAGGGATTGCGCATGATCAGCCGGCGCAAAAGCCGCAATTCGGCAATGATCTCACGCGAGGCAACCACATAGCCCGCCCGCAGCCCCGGGGCCAGCGTCTTGGAGAAACTGCCGACGTGAATCATCCGCTCGCCCGGAGCCATGGCCCGCAGGCAGGGCAGTATATTGCCCTGGAACGGCAGTTCAGAATCGTAGCCGTCCTCGATCACGTAAAAGCCTTCGCGCGTGGCCCGTTCAATCAGCGCTTCGCGGCGGCGCAAAGACATGCGGACAGACGTGGGAAACTGCCGCTCGGGGGTGCAGTAGATCAGATCGCTGCCGGCCGGGATGGCGTCGGTGATCAGGCCTTCCTGATCGACCGGCACAAAGGTAACTTCGGCACCGTTCATCCGCAGGATCGAGGTCATGTCGGTATAGCCCGGATCCTCGACCACCGCCTTTTGCCCGCCAGAGGCCAGCAGACGGGTGATCATAAAGAGCGCATTCTGCGCGCCGCCGGTGATCAGGATCTCATCTTCCTGCGCCCAAAGCCCCTGTTGCGGGAGGATAACCCGTCGCAGCGCGTCAATCAGCTCGGGGTCATCTTCGTCATAGACTTCGCGGGTCCAGACAGAAATGCCGTTCAGCGAATTCAGGTCGCGCAGAACAGAGCGCCAGTTTGCGGTCGGGAATGTCGCGGGGTCGCACTGACCATAGATGAATGGATATTCCGCAATACGCCAGTTCTTATCCTTATGGATGCGCGGCAGAGAGCTGACCGATCCCGGGAGGCTCGTCTTTCCCTTATCCGGGTCAGGCGGCAGGGTCCCGGGAAGACCCGCCTTCGGCAGGTGCCGGGGGCGCACCATCTCGCTGACCCGAAAGACTGACCGCTCTTCGCTGCTGGCCAGCCCGTCGAGCACAAGCCGTCGATAGGCGGAAATAACCGTATTGCGTGAAAGCGAAAGCTGTTCGGCCAGCTGGCGCGTCGAAGGCAGCGCGTCGCCGGAAGAAAACACGCCGTCATTGATCAGCGCTACAAGAGCGGCATAGAGGCTATCGCGTCTGGTAGTGCCGCGGGCGACCTGCAGACTTTGTAGCGTCGCAAAGTTGCGGGGGACCGCAGAGGGTCTGGCCATAGGAACCACCTGGTTGTTAATGCCCATCCGCCACTGAGCCGGACAGGCACGAAACTTCCACTCCGAATTGAGCCACGTGAACGTTCCCCCGAAGCGGCGAGCGGTGGTGGCAATGCAGTTATGGACATGGGAGTTCTGAACATCATTCGCCAGATGCACTTACAGCAGATGCTGTCGATCCGCGAGATCGCCCAGGCGCAGAGGTTTGTCGCGCAAATACTGTGACCGCGCATCTTGCGGCTCATAGAGTTGAACCGATGCCCCGCACCATATCCCACAACCGCTACGGTTGCCTGGCGATGGACATATCTTTCGCATCCGGATCCGTTGTCGGGGCGTGGGTCGTATTGGAGCACTTCCCGCCCCAGAAACCGAGTTCACCCGGGCCAAAAACAGGCCTCGCGTCGCCATGACCGGCGACGCGAGGCTGATTTGTCAGAGGCCCATCACCTTTGGCAGCCAGAGCACAGTTGCCGGAACGAAGGTCACCAGCATCAGGATCACCAGCATAATCCCCAGAAGCGGGAGGCTTTCTTTCAGGATCGCCCCCATCGGCTCTTTTGCGATGGATTGCGTGATCAGGAGGTTGAGCCCCATCGGCGGATGGATGAGGCCGATCATCAGATTGACCACCACGACCAGCCCGAAATGCACCGGATCGATCCCGAGCGCGATGGCCGAGGGCAGCACGATCGGCACGATGATGATGGTGGCCGGGGTGGAATCCAGGAAGGCCCCGGCGATCAGCAGGATCAGGTTGATCAGAAGCAGGAACACCACCGGCGAAAGCTGTGCCTCCTGGATCCAGCGCGACAGATCCTTGGGCACACCATGCACCACCATCAGATAGGCCACGAAGGAAGAGGTCGCGACCACCAGCATGATATTTGCGGTCTGCATCCCGGCATCGGTCAGGATCGCGGGCAGCTTGCCCCAGCGGAACTCGCCGTGGATCACCCAGCCGACAAAGATCGCATAGACGACCAGAACGGCGCCAATCTCAGTGATGGTGAAATAGCCGCCCCGCGCGCCGATGATCAACAGGATCGGCATCGACATGGCCCAGACCGAGACGCGGAATTTCTGCCAGATCACCGCGCCCCCCTGGCGACCCCGGCGCGGCAGATCATGCTTTTTCGCGTGGTGGTTGACGAAGATCACCAGCGCCACGACGATCATCAGCGCCGGGATGTAACCGCCGATGAAGAGCTTGACGATCGAGACCTCGGCGATCACGCCATAGATCACCAGCGGGATCGAAGGCGGCAGGATCGGGCCGAGCAGTGCCGCGGTAGCCGTCAGCGCGGCCGCGAAAGCGCCCGAATAGCCCTCTTTCTTCATCTCGGGGATCAAAAGCGCGCCGGTGGCCGAGGCATCTGCCACCGATGAGCCGGAAATCCCGGCGAGAAACAGGTTCGTCCCGATATTCACCTGGCCCGAACTGCCGCGCAGGCGCCCCATGGCCGAGCCCAGCAGATCCACGATGCGGGTGGTGATGCCGCCCGCATTCATGATGGAGGCGGCGAGAATGAAGAAGGGCACCGCGAGCAGCGGGAAACTGTCGATCCCGTTAAGCATCTTTTGCGCCAGGACAAAGCCGGGCGTGTCCCAGATCAGGATGATGACAAGCGAGGCGATGCCCAGCGAAATCGCAATCGGCACCGCAAGAAACATCAGCGCGAACAGAACCAGCGCAAGGGTCAGAAGCATCAGCATGGATCAGGCCCTCTTGCCGCTGTCGGCGGTGATCGCCGCGAAGAGACGCGTCTTCACCGCGCGCTCAAGAATGAAATAAAGCCCCGCCACGCAGAAGGTCGGCAGCGCCAGATAGACCCAGCCATAGGGGATGCCGGTTGCCGGCGCGCGCTTGATCGCCACCACATCCAGCAGCTTTTGCGAATAGATCAGCAGGGCCACCATGAGCGCGGCGGTGCAGATCTCGACAAAGATCATCTGCACGCGTTTTGCCTGCGGCCCCATCTGCACCGAGAAGAAGTCAATCGCGATCAGATCCCCGCGTGAGACCAGCCAGGCCGAACCGGCAAAGACCAGCCAGATGAACAGAAAGCGCGCGAACTCTGCCAGTTGCGGCGTAGCTGTGCCGGTGAAATAGCGGGTGATCACCTGGTAGAAGACCAGCACCACGATCAGCAACAGGGCGATCGCGACAAGGGTGGCAAGGACGGCGCGTAGCAGATCGCCGATCCGGAAGAGGATTTTGCTCATCGGGGGTCCGGGCATCAGGGTGTCGGGAGGCGGCGGAAGGGCCGCTGAGAAAAAGCCGCCCCCCGAAATCGGGAGGCAGCCATGGCGACAGGTCTTATTCGACCGCGCGCACTTTTTCGATGATCGGCTGCAGCGTGGCGTCATATTGTGCCGTGGCCGCCCGCGCGATGAAGGGCGCGATATCGGGGCGGGTCACAATCGCGCCTTCGGCCTCAAGGTCGGCCAGAAGGGCTGCCTGCGATTCTTCGGTATAGGTCCGATACCAGTCGGCGCTGTCGACAGCCGAGGCCTCGATGGCATTGCGGGTCGCGTCGTCAAGGCCGGCATACCAGTCGCTGTTGCACATGAAGCCCATGGTTTCGGCCATGTGATTGGTCAGCGCGAGGTTCTTCACCACCTCATGGAAACGCTTGTCCTTGATGGCGGTCAGCGGCTGTTCCACCCCGTCCACCACATGGCTTTGCAATGCGGCATAGACTTCCTCAAAAGCGACCGTGGCGGGGTTCGCCCCCATGGCGCGGATCGATTCAATATAGGCCGGAATGCCGGGCGCGCGGATTTTCAACCCGTCGAGATCCTCGGCCTTTTCGATCGGCACATTGGTCAGGATCTGGCGGAAACCGTGGAAGGCCGGACCGACCACCCGGAAGCCTGCCTCATCGGCGATGGAATCGAGGATCTCCTGGCCGACCGGACCGCGCCAGATGCGGAAGAAGTGATCTACATCATGATAGACATAGGCCACGCCCTCGATATTGGCGGCCGGATGAAACGAGCCCAGCACGCCCACGCTTTCATACATGCATTCCAGCACGCCGCCCTTCACCTGTTCGACCATCTCATCGACGGTACCCAGATGCGAATTCGGAAACAGCTCGACCGCGACGCCATCACCGAGGCGCTCGTTCAGCTTTTCGGCAAAGACCTCCATCGCCTTGGTGTCCGGGCTGGTGTCAGAGCCCGCGCCGCCGATGCGCAGGGTCACTTCGGCCTGGGCCGCCGTGCCGGCCATCAGTGCAAAAAGCGAGACGGTGATCAGTTTCTTCATCGCAGTCCTCCTGTCAGAAGTTGTTTGTTTTGTCGCAGTCTTATTTCGCGGCCGGCCCGCGCGCATCACGCGAAAGGCTGGTCAGAACCTCGTCCAGCGTATCGACCAGAGTGTCGATCTCACCTTCGCTGATGGTGAAGGGCGGGCTGATCTGGATATGGTCGCCGCCCTTGCCGAAATTCGCGCCCGGAACCCCGCCGCCGACGATGACGCCGCGTTCGCGCATCATGCCGACCAGACGACCGGTAAAGCCGGTGCTTTCCGGGAAAGGTTCACGGCTGGCACGGTCCGCCACGAATTCAAGCCCGGCATAAAGCCCGCGCCCGCGCAGATCGCCGATCACCTCATGGCGCTGCTGCAGCGCGTCAAGGCGCTGATGCATATAGGCGCCGATGCTGGCCGGGCGGTTGAAAAGGTCTTCACGCTGCATGATCTCGAACACTTTCTGGCCAACGAAGCATGACATCGCATGACCGGAATAGGTGAAACCATGGACAAAGCGGCGTTTGCCCTCGCGGAAGAACCCCGTGATCTTTTCCGAAACGATCACCGCCCCAAGCGGCGCATAGCCCGAGCCGATCGCTTTGCCGCAGGTGATCATATCGGGGAGCACATCCCAGTCCTGGATCGCAAAGGCACGGCCGGTGCGGCCATACCCCATCAGCACCTCATCACAGATGAAAAGGATGCCGTAGCGGTCACAGATTTCGCGGACCCGGCGGTAGTAATCCGGACCCGGCGTAACCCCTGACGCGGTGGTGCCGATGATAGTTTCGGCAAAGAAGCAGGAGATGGTCTCCGGCCCCTCCATCAGGATCGTGCGCTCCAGTTCCTCGATGCAGTGATCGGTGCAGTCGCCCCCTTCGCCGCAGATGTTGCAGCGGTAATTATAGGGCGGGCTGACATGAACGACCGGCAACATATAGGGGTCGTAAGGTGCGCGCCACGAGGTCCGCCCCGACAGGGACAGCGTGGCGATGGTAACGCCGTGATAGCTTTGCCAGCGGGCGAGCATCTTGTGGCGACCGGTCTCGCCGCGCGCGACGTGATACTGGCGGGCAAGCTTCAGCGCGGTCTCATTCGCCTCGGATCCGCCCGAAACGAAATAGACACCTGACATGCCTTCGGGCGCGACCGAAAGGACCGAAGCCGAAAGCGCCTCCTGCCAGGGATGCGTGAAAGAGGCGGTATAGACATAGCTCACCTTCGAGCCTTCCTCCGCCAGCGCCTGATAGATCTCTGTGCGGCCGTGACCGATGCCGATCACCCCGGCGCTGCCCATGCCGTCAAGATAGCGCCGGCCATCAGCCCCGTGAATCCAGACACCCTCTGCCCGCTCGACCAGCGGAGTGGAAACCGCAAAATCTCTGGAAAACACGCCGCTCATCAGTCTCTCCTTATCAGGGCTTCACCCTGATGTGACCGATTAATGATTATCAATAATAATGGCAACGGGTAGGGAAAATTTCGTGCACGCCACGAAAACTGCCCAAAAATTACGCCGAGATGGCGGTATCCAGATGATGACACTGGTCGCCAAGCTGGCTATCGAAGGGCAGAGTTGATTGCGAAGGACAGATCCGTGCGGCATTCCCGAGACGCAGCCCATGTCCGCCCCAGCCTCGAAACCGAGATTGCATCGGCAATCCAGGAGGGCATTCTCGACGGGGAATGGCAGCCTGGCGACCGGCTTGTCGAAATGGAGCTTGCCCAGAAATTCGGCGTCAGCCAGGGCACGATCCGGGGGGCCCTGAAATATCTTCAGGCTGACGGACTGGTCGAGCACCGGCCGCGGCGCGGCAATTTTGTCATCGCGGTCTCCGAGGAAGACATTCGCGATATTTCTTTGATGCGCGATATTCTTGAATCGGCTGCGGCGCAGCTCGCGACCGAGCGGATCACCGATGCCGGCCGGGCCCGTCTGGCGGAAGTTGTCGAGGAAATGCGACGCGCGTCCAACAATCGCCAGCGTCGGCACCTGCTGGAACTGGACCTGCGCTTTCACCGTACTGTGGTCGAGATTGCGCAAAGCAAGCTGCTGCAGGACATGTATAAGCGGCTGGAAGGCCCCGCGCTGCTGTTTCTACTGCTGGCGGATGGGTTTTATGAAGAACCTCAGACGATTGTCGACCTGCATGAACCGCTGTTGGCAGCGATTTGTTCCGGCGACAGCGCGCGCGCGCATGAACTCGCGCGGCGTCACACGGATCAGGACGCCATCCGGCTGACTGACCCATCTGCGAACGGGCCTGCCGTCTGACGGCCGTAGTTGTCGCAGCCGTCTGGCACCGCGATGCCCTGTCTCCAATGCCGGGACCCTGCCAGGCAGCTTATATATGCGGTGTCATCGGGGGCCAGATTTCCTGGCCCTTATATCATGACAGAGCGCTGGCTTGGTCGGGTATCGCCGGGGCATCTGCAACATGCATCCCCCTTGCAAGTCCGTGGCGGGGGGGGGGTGACGATGTAGGCCACAGACGAGGCAAGCAGGTCGCTGTTCAGCGATATTGCCCTGGAGAAACGGGTCCCTGTGCCTCACCCGGTCCAGTCCCCGATGGCGCATTTTGCATGCCGGATGCTGTCGAAGCGTTGGCGATGGCCGCATTGCTCTTTCAGCATCCGGATCACATGCGGCAAGATGCCCCCTGCATTTCTGGCCGCCGGAGTGCTTTTTTCGGTTATCGTGACGACAAGACTGCAATCGGTGTTATCCTTTGGCGGCGGTTTCGCTGCCGCGACCACAGAGCGAGCTGCTTTCCCGGAGGGCATGCCAGATGTTCGGACTGACCGCACTTGAGCTGGCCCGTATCCAGTTCGGGTTCACCATTTCCTTCCATATCATCTTTCCGGCCATAACCATCGGCCTTGCCAGCTATCTGGCGGTGCTGGAAGGGTTGTGGCTGTGGAAGAAGACCGCCGTTTACCGCGATCTTTACCATTTCTGGTCAAAGATCTTCGCGGTGAATTTTGCGATGGGCGTCGTCTCGGGTCTGGTGATGGCCTATCAGTTCGGCACGAACTGGAGCTATTTTTCCTCCTTTGCCGGGTCAATCACCGGGCCTTTGCTGGCCTATGAGGTGCTGACCGCTTTCTTCCTTGAGGCGGGGTTTCTGGGCGTCATGCTGTTTGGCTGGCACCGGGTCGGGCCGGGGCTGCATTTCTTTGCCACCGTGATGGTGGCAATCGGCACGCTGATTTCGGCCACCTGGATTCTGGCATCGAACAGCTGGATGCAGACACCGCAGGGGTTCGAGATCGTGAATGGCGTGGTGGTGCCGGTCAACTGGTTCGAGGTGATCTTCAACCCCTCCTTCCCATACCGGCTGGCCCATATGGTGACGGCGGCTTTCCTTGCCACCGCGCTGTTTGTCGGCGCAAGCGGGGCCTGGCATCTGCTTAAGGGCAATGACAATCCGCGCGTGCGCAAGATGCTGTCTATGGCGATGTGGATGCTGCTGATCGTGGCGCCGCTGCAGGCGGTGATCGGCGATCAGCACGGGCTGAACACGCTGAAACACCAGCCCGCGAAAATCGCCGCGATGGAGGGGCATTGGGAGAACGAACCCGGCAAAGGTGTGCCGCTGATCCTTTTTGCCTGGCCTGATCAGGCGGCCGAAAAGAACCATTTCGAGATCGCGATCCCCAATCTTTCCAGCCTGATCCTGACCCATAGCCTTGACGGACAATTCCCCGGCCTGAAGGAATTCGCCCCCGAAGACCGCCCTCCGGTCGCCGTGGTGTTCTGGACCTTCCGCATCATGGTGGGCCTTGGGATGCTGATGATCACGCTTGGCCTCTGGGCCGCCTGGCGGCGCTGGCGTGGCACGCTTTATGAGGGGCGCTGGTTCCAGCGATTCGCGCTTCTGATGGGGCCGACCGGGCTGATCGCCATTCTGGCAGGCTGGTACACCACCGAAATCGGCCGCCAGCCCTGGGTGATCTATGGCGTGATGCGTACCAGTGACGCGGTCTCGGACCATTCGGCGCTGACCATGAGCGTGACGCTGGTGATCTTTATCATCGCCTATTTCTTCGTCTTTGGCTTTGGCACCAGCTATATGCTGAAACTTGTCGGCAAAGGGCCGGAAGCGGGCGAAGACGACCCCGCAACCGACAATGACGACCCCGGCCAGAGCCCGGCGCGGCCGCTCTCTGCCGCCCCCGATCTCAGCAAGGAGCACTGACCCATGGGCATCGATCTTCCCATCGTCTGGGCCTGTATCATCGCCTTTGGCCTGATGATGTATGTCATCATGGACGGGTTCGATCTGGGCATCGGCATCCTGTTTCCGTTCATCAGGGGGCGCGATGACCGCGATGTCATGGTCAATACCGTCGCGCCCGTCTGGGATGGCAATGAGACCTGGCTGGTCCTTGGCGGCGCAGGGCTGATGGCGGCCTTCCCGCTGGCCTATGCGATCATACTGACCGCGCTCTATATTCCGCTGGCGCTGATGCTTCTGGGGCTGATCTGGCGGGGCGTGGCGTTCGAATTCCGCTTCAAGGCAGATGAGCATCACAAGCCGTTCTGGGATAAGGCCTTCATGCTCGGCTCTGTCACGGCGACCTTTTTCCAGGGGGTGTCGCTGGGCGCTTTCCTGAACGGCTTTCAGATGGAGGGGACGCGCTATACCGGCAGCGCGATGGACTGGGTTTCGCCCTTTGCAATCTTCACCGGGCTGGGGCTCCTGGTCGCCTATGCGCTTCTGGGGGCAACCTGGCTGATCGTAAAGACCGAGGGGCCGCTGCATGACCGTCTCGTCAGCCTTGCGCGGCCTTTGATGCTGGCTTTGCTGGCGGTGATCGTGGTCGTCAGCCTCTGGACGCCGCTTGCGCATCAGGCGGTCGCAGAGCGCTGGTTCAGCCTGCCGAACCTCTTCTTCTTTGCGCCGGTGCCGGTGCTGGTGGCGCTGACAGCCTTCCTGCTCTTGCGGTCATTGCAGACAGGGGATCCGGGGCTTTCGCCCTTCATCCTGACACTGTTTCTTTTGTTCCTCGGCTATACCGGCCTTGGGATCAGCATGTTCCCCTATATCATCCCGCCCGCGATCACGCTTCGCGAAGCGGCGGCCCCGGATCAGAGCATGGGCTTCGCGCTGGTGGGCGCGCTGCTGATCATCCCCGTGATCCTCGCCTATACTGCCTGGGCCTATTACGTCTTTCGCGGCAAGGTGCGGGTGGGGGATGGGTATCACTGATGAAACGCATGGTGATCGCGCGGCAGTCAAACGCATCCGGGTCCTGGCTGAAACGGATCGGCTGGCTGGTGACGATCTGGCTCGCCAGCGTCCTGGCCCTGGGCCTGGTCGCTTACGGATTTCGCTTTGTGATGAAAGCCGTGGGCCTGAGCCTATAAGGGGCAAAAAGGAAAGGCCCCGGCAATTCGGGGCCTTTGAGAGAGGTCATGAGGTCGGGCTGCCTTTCACCCTGCGACGCGCGGCATGGAGCAGGGGTTCAGTATAGCCTGATGGCTGCGACTGCCCCTCAAGGATCAGGGCCCGGGCGGCGAGGAAAGCGGTGCCGTCATAATGCGGGGCCATCGGGCGGTAGGCTGGATCATCCGCATTCTGGCGGTCAACGCGCAGCGCCATACGCTGCAGGCTTTCGTCGATCGCAGCCCCGGAAACCAGACCATGCAGCATCCAGTTCGCCAGAAACTGCGCTGAAATCCGCAATGTGGCGCGATCTTCCATCAGCCCGATATCGTCGATATCGGGCACTTTGGAACAGCCGATCCCCTGATCAACCCATCGAACCACATAGCCAAGGATCGACTGGCAATTCAGATCGACCTCACGCGCGATCTCTGCCGCCGTGAGATTGCATCCTTCCATCAGCGGCGGGGTCATCAGCACCTCAAGGCTGGCGCGGGGGCGAGTGGCCAGCCCGGCCTGGCGCGCGGCCACATCAACCCGGTGGTAATGCGTCGCATGCAGCACCGCCGCAACCGGCGAAGGCACCCAGGCCGTGCTGGCCCCGGCCTGCGGATGGCCGATCTTGGCTGCAAG
The DNA here is from genome assembly GCF_900105075.1 of Rhodobacter sp. 24-YEA-8. Lineage (NCBI taxonomy): Bacteria > Pseudomonadati > Pseudomonadota > Alphaproteobacteria > Rhodobacterales > Rhodobacter > Rhodobacter sp. 24-YEA-8. The sequence continues at coordinate 92,885 of NZ_FNSK01000006.1, read as the reverse complement.
CATCTCTGCCATGTCATCGGGTTTCGCCCACATGCCTTTCCCGATCTGGCCGCGCCCGTCGAGACCGGTCGCAAGCCCCGCATCGACATTGCCGTCCTCATAAGCCGAAAGCCAGGCGGCGTCGCGGATCTGCGCTTTGGGCAACACCGGCCCGGCCTGCATCAGCGTGTGGATCTCGTCACCCGTGCGGTCAAGGAAGCCGGTATTGATAAAGACCAGCCGGTCTTTCAGCGCCCGCATCGCCTCGCGCAGATTGGCCGAAGTGCGGCGCTCTTCATCCATCAGGCCCAGCTTCACGGTACCGGGCGCAAGTCCGAGAATCTCTTCCACCCGCCCGTAGCAGCGATTGGCGAAAGCGGCCTCTTCAGCGCCATGCATCTTGGGTTTGACCACATAGACCGAACCGCTGCGTGAATTGCGCAGCCCGTCGGTCTTTTGCAGATCATGCAGCGCGGCGGTCACGGTCACCATCGCATCCATCAGCCCTTCGGGCGTCTCTTCGCCATCCAGCAAAACCGCGTCGGTGGTCATCAGATGACCGACATTTCGGCAAAGCAGCAAGGCGCGCCCCGGCAGGGTGAAGGCTTTGCCATCAGGCCCGGTGAAGGCGCGGTCTGCGGCCAGACGCCGGTTAACCTTACGCCCCGCTTTCACGAATGTTTCCTGCAGATCGCCCTTCATCAGCCCCAGCCAATTGGCATAGGCCGCGACCTTATCATCTGCATCGACCGCGGCGACGGAATCCTCGCAATCCTGGATCGCGGTCAGGGCCGCCTCCAGCACCACATCGCGCAACCCCGAGGGGCTGGCCGCGCCGACCGGGTGGGTGCGGTCGAAAACCAGCTCGATATGCAATCCGTTATGGCGGAAGAGCAGCGAGTCGCCTGCCGCGCCCTTTCCGGCCCAGGCGGCGGGATCGGCGAGCGGGGTTTCGCCGGTTTCCAACTCCGCCAGCACCCTGCCATCCACGACCCGCCAGCCTTTGACATCGGCATGGCTGCCTTGTGCCAGCGGCAGCGCCTGATCGAGGAAAGCCGCCGCCCAGGCCACTGCCTGCGCCCCCCGCGCGCTGTCAAACCCCGTGCCGGTGGCGGTGCCCGGCAGCGCATCCGTGCCATAAAGCGCGTCGTAAAGGCTGCCCCAACGCGCATTGGCCGCGTTCAGGGCAAAGCGGGCATTCATCACCGGAACCACCAGCTGCGGCGCGGCGATCTCGCTGATCTCGGGGTCGCAGGGCGCGGTTTCGATGGTGAAATCATCGCCTTCCGGCAGGAGATAGCCGATCTCGCGCAGGAAACCCATCCAGGCGGATTGATCCCAGGTCTGCCCGGCCACACGCCGGGCCTGAAGCCAGTCGTCAATCTGACGCTGAAGTTCCTCTCTCCGCGCGAGAAGCCTGCGGTTTTCGGGCATAAAATCACGCAAAAGCCCGGCATAGCCCTGCCAGAAAGCTTCGGCCGTCAGCGGCAGGCCTGGCAAAAGGCGGGTCTCGACAAACTCAAGCAGGGGCGTTGCGATCTGCAGCCCGGCGCGGGTGAAGGGAGCGGTCATCTCGATGACTCCGGTACAAGAAAGGGTTGCGCTCACCATGCCGCCAGGGGGACATACTGGCCATCTTTGGGTTGAAGTTTTCCACGATGTGGAAAATGATACGTGAAAATGGAAAGGATCGGGGATGGTTCAGGCAGTTGACCGCGCGCTTTTCCTGCTGGAACTGTTGTCAAAAGCGCCCGCAGGGCTGCGCCTTTCCGATCTCGCGCGCGAGGCAGGACTGGCCGCTTCAACCACACATCGCCTGCTGACCACGCTGGAAGAGCGCGATTTCGTGCGACTTGAACCTCAGGGCCAGCACTGGCTGATCGGCCAGCGCGCGTTCACCACCGGGCTGGCCTTCACCCGCTGGCAAAGCTTTATCGCCGCCGCCGGCCCCTATCTGCGCCGCCTGCGTGATCTGACCCGTGAGACCGCCAATCTGGGCATCCTGGCCGAGGGCGAGGTGATCACCGTGGCCCAGGTCGAAAGCCGCGAGATCATCCGCGCCATCGCGCCACCCGGGGGCCGCACGCCGGTGATGAATTCCGGCATGGGCAAGGCCATTGTCGCCACCTGGCCGGATCCGGCGATCGAAGCCCTGATCGCCAGCCACGGTCTGCGCCCGATGACCAGCCACAGCCTGCGCAGCACCACCGAAGTCATGGATGAGATCCGCCGCATCCGTCGTGTCGGCTTCGCGCTGGACAATGAGGAATTCACCCCCGGGCTGCGCTGTATCGCAGCCGTCGTCTGGTCCCCTCTGGGCGAGCCTCTGGGCGCGATCTCGGTCTCGGCGCTGGCGCAACGGATGGCCAGCCGCGAAACGGTGCGGATCGGGCTTCAGGTGCTCGCAGTTGCGCGCGAGATGACCGCAGCACTTGGCGGCGTCGCGGGCGCGGGGGCCTATGGGCCGGAGGCGGGGTCACCAGAGGCCGGATCACAGGCCGATCTGGACCCGGCAACCTGACCCTTTACCCATTTGCCACGTCACCCGCCGCCAGTGCCGGTGGCTTTGGCCCGCCGGTCGCCCAGTCGAGCAGTTCAACCGTATGGACGACCGGAACCCTGGTGCCCGCCCCGATCTGCATCATGCAGCCGATATTACCGGCGCTGATGATATCGGGCCGGATCGCCTCCAGATTGTCGACCTTCATCGCCTGCAGCTGGCCCGAGATCTCCGGCTGCATCAGGTTATAGGTGCCGGCCGAGCCGCAGCAGATATGGCTGTCTTTCGGCTCCAGCACCGTGAACCCCGCCGCCCGCAGAAGATCCTTCGGCGCATTGCGGATCTGTTGGCCATGTTGCAGGGAACAGGCGGCGTGATAGCCCACGCGCAGCGGCGCGGCATGGCCGGCTGAGGCAAGGCCCAGGTCCGTCATCACCTCGGTGATATCGCGGGCCAGCGCCGCCACCCGCGCGGCGTCCTGCGCAAGCGGGGTCTCTGCGAACATATGGCCGTAATCCCTGACCGTGGTGCCACAGCCGGAGGTGTTGATCACCACCGCATCCAGCCCTTCACCGTCCAGCTCGCGGATCACGGCGCGGATATTGGCCGCGGCCAGGGCATGGCTTTGCGCCTCGCGGCCCACGTGATGGGGCAGCGCGCCGCAGCAGCCGATCCCTTTCGGGATCACGACCTCACAGCCATGACGGCGCAACAGCCGGATCGTCGCCGCGTTGATTGCCGGGTTCAGCGCCTTTTGCGCGCAGCCCGTCAGCAGCGCCACCCGTTTGCGGCGCGCCCCCTCGGGCATATGGCTTTGCGGGTCATCGTCGCGGGCAGGCCCGGCAATCCGCTTCGGCGCCATCTCCAGCATCGCCCGCAGCCGCGCATCCGGCATCAGACGGCGGAAGGGGCGGGCGATCTTCGCCGCCAGCAGCGCCAGACGAAAGCGGCCCGGATAGGGCAGCACCCTGGCCAGAACACCGCGCAGGAGGCGGTCCGACAGCGGGCGGCGATAGGTCTTTTCGATATAGGCGCGGGCATGATCGACCAGATGCATGTAATGCACCCCAGACGGGCAGGTCGTCATGCAGGACAGGCAGGACAGGCAGCGGTCGATATGGCGCACCACCGTCGCATCCGGCTTGCGCTCGTTTTCCAGCATATCCTTGATCAGATAGATCCGTCCACGCGGGCTGTCGAGTTCATCGCCCAGCACCTTATAGGTCGGGCAGGTCGCGGTGCAAAAACCGCAATGGACGCAGGAGCGCAGGATCTCATTGGCGCGGGCGGTGCCGGGATCCTGCAATTGTGCGGCGGAAAATTCAGTCTGCATCTGCCGCCCCCATGGACCCGCCCATCAGGCCCTGATTGAAAATGCCCGCCGGATCAAAGACCTGGCGCAGCCCTGCCGAGAGACGGCTGAGGCCCTCCGCCTCGGTCGGAAAGCGCGCGCTGGTAAGGCCGGCGCGCCGGATCAGCCTGGCGGAGGGCGCAAGGCTGCGGATCAGCGCAGCATCCGCCGCACCCTGATACCAGATCAGGCCGCCGCCCCAGTCGGTCAGCACCTCGCCGTGCTCCGCGAGCCGCTGCGCAATCGCCACGCCATCCCGTGCCCGGACCTGCAGCCGCCACAGCGGCAGGGTGTGGTCCGCAAACATCTCCAGATCCCGAAAGCCGCGCCAGAGGGTGCGGCTGGCGTCTCCCTCAAGTTCCTCGACCTCGCATCCGAGCAGGTGCAGCAGTTTCGCCCGGCGCAAGGCGACCTGGGGGCCTGGCCCTTCAAGACGCAGACAGACCCTGCCGCGATGGAAGACCGCCGCGGAAACCTCCCAGGGTGTTGCGAGGGCTTTCGCAATAAGCGCCTGCGCTGCCGTCGGGGCCAGATCCGACACCGCAAGGGTCAATGACACCGGCGCGCGAGGCAGGGTGCGGATCGCGACCTCGGTCAGGACCGCGAGCGTGCCATGAGATCCGGCCAGAAGGCGCGACAGATCCAGCCCGGTGACATTCTTCATCACCCGGCCGCCATTGCGCAAAATGCGCCCCCGGCCATCCACCATCCTTATGCCCAGAATATGGTCGCGGCAGGCCCCCGAGAGCAGACGGCGCGGACCCGAAGAATTCACCGCCACCACACCGCCAATGGTCGGCTCTGCCGCCATGGTCCCCAGCACATGGCGCAGATCAGGCGGCTCGAACGCAAGGCACTGATCCGATTGCGACAGGAGGGCCTCGATCTCGGCAAGCGGCGTTCCCGCCTGTGCGATCAGCGTCAGCTCGCCCGGCTGATATTCCACCACGCCGCTCAGGCCAGTGGTCGACAGGATTTCCCCGCCGATCCCGGCGGATATGCCGGAACTGCCGCCGCCCTCGATCACCAGCGGCGCGGCCATCTGATGCTGCCGGGCAATCAGCGCCGAAAGCTCCGCCTCAGAGCGGGGTATATGCCGGATCATGCTGCACCGCCTTTTCCGGCCCGGAACGGGGCGCTGGCCTCCAGCGGATAGACCTTGGCCGGGTTCAGAAGCCAGTCCGGGTCAAAAAGGCTTTTGATCTCCATCTGGATCGCAAGATCATCCGGCCCGTATTGCGCGCCCATCAGATCACGCTTTTCGATGCCAACGCCATGCTCTCCGGTCAGGCAACCGCCGGCCTCGACACAGGCGCGCAGGATATCGGCGCCGAAGGCCTCGGCCTTTTCCAGATCGCCGGGCTTATTGGCGTTGAAAAGGATCAGCGGGTGCATATTGCCATCACCGGCATGGAAGACATTGGCCACTTCCAGCCCGTATTGCGCAGAGAGTTCGCCGATCCGCTTCAGTGTCGCGGGCAGTTTCGAGACCGGAACCGTACCGTCAAGGCAGAGGTAATCCCCCAGCCGTCCCATGGCACCAAAGGCGGATTTACGCCCCTTCCAGATCGCAACCGCCTCAGCCTCGCTGCGACTTTCGCGGAACTCGACCGGGTTCAGCGCGCCCGCGATCTCGCGGATGGCGGCGATCTGATGGTCGATCTCTTCCGCTGCGCCCTCAACCTCGACGATCAGCACAGCGGGGCATTCGGGATAGCCCGCTCTGGCAAAGGCCTCGACCGCGCGCAGGCATGGCTCGTCCATATATTCGATCGCCACCGGCAGCACGCCCGAGCGGATGATCCGCGCCACGCATTCCCCCGCCGTCACTGCATCACCGAACCCGATCAGCACCGGGCGTGCACCTTCGGGCCGGGGCAGGATGCGCAGGATCGCTTCGGTCACAATGCCAAGCTGCCCTTCCGAGCCGCAAAACAGACCGAGCATATCCAGCCCCGCCGCGCCCGGTTCCGGCCCGCCGAATTCCACCACCTCGCCGGTGACCAGCACCACCTTTGCGGCCATCAGGTTATTGGTCGTCACGCCGTATTTCAGGCAATGCGCGCCGCCGGAATTCATGCCGATATTGCCGGCAATGGTGCAGGCCAGCTGGGAAGAGGGGTCAGGGGCGTAGAAAAACCCATGTGGTTCAAGTTCGGCCGAGACCGAAAGATTGGTCACGCCGCATTGCACCCGGATGAAACGGCTTTCCAGATCCAGCTCCAGCACGTCGCGCAGCCGCATCGTACCGATCACCACACTATCCGCCGTGGGCAGGGCGCCCCCGGCGAGCGAGGTGCCCGCCCCGCGTGGCACCACCTTGACGCCCATCTGGTGGCAGACGCGCATCGCGGCGGCGACCTCTTCGGTGCTGCGCGGCAGGACCACGGCCAGCGGCGCACAGCGATAGGCGGTCAGCGCATCGCATTCATAGGCCCGCAATTCGTCGGGCGCGGTGATCAGCCCATCCGCGGGCAGAACCGCCGCCAGCGCCTGATGAATGGCGTCGCGACGGGCAAGGATATGCTGATCGGGCGCGGGCATCACAATTGTGCCTGACACAGGGCTGATCTCTCTTTTGGCTGGCCCTGCGCATGGTATTTCTGCGGCAGGCACTTGCATCGGTTGGGTTTTGGTAAAATAATTTTACCAATGCTGTCAACCGGCGTCATTCTTGCCCGGTCCGGCAGATGCCGCGCGTTTCGTCCCTGGGATAAAGGCAGCACCATATGGCAGATTGTGACATCAGGGACGGGTCGCCGGGGATCCAGCCCGAACGCGCCGCCGCAGCGGTTGCCCGCCTGATTGAGGCGATGATCCTTGAGGGCAGCCTGCGCCCGGGTGACGCGCTGCTGGCCGAGCGCGAGCTTGCGGCGCGGCTGAACGTGTCGCGCCCGACCCTGCGCGACGGGCTGAAGCTGCTGGAAGAAAAGGGGCTGCTGACCCCGGCGGGGCGCGGGCTGCAGATTGCTCCGCTCGGGATGCAGGCGATTGGCGATCCGTTGCTGGCACTGCTGGCTGACCATGGCGAACTGGCCGATGACTGCCTTGAATTCCGCGATATCGTGGAAAGCGAGGCGGCGGCACTGGCGGCGAGGCGGGCCAGTGACACCGATCTGGCGCATATCCGCGCGTGCCTGAGCCGGATCGACGCGGCGCATGATGCGGGCGATCCGGCGCTGGAGGCCGAAGTCGATGCCGCGCTGCATCTGGCCATCTATGAGGCGAGCCATAATCTGGTGCTTTTGCACATCATGCGCGCGCTCTCGGTCAGTCTGCGCAATGACGTGGTGCAAAACCGCAACCGGCTGTTCACGCGGCCCGACACCCGCGAGGCAATGCGCGCGCAGCATCACCGGATCGGCGCGGCAATCCTTGCCCGCGATCCGGCGGCAGCACAGGCCGCGGCGCATGATCACCTTGACTGGCTGCGCCACACCACGCGCGAGATCCGGGACGCAGAAGCGCGGCGGCAGGTGGCGGAGCGCAGGCGCCAGGGGCCAGATCTGACCAATGGTAAAGGCGGGGCCACCTGACCGGCGACGCCGCTTTCAGCACGCACCCGGGTGGGCCCATGGCCGCGCCCTGGTGAGGGCGCGGGCTTTACGGGGTCTCAGTCGAGCCAGGCGTAGGAGGGTGCGAAGATCTCGGAAACCGGCGGATGGTTCAGCGTCCGCAGCGGGTATTTCGCGATCAGCCCGTCAAATTGTGCCTGCGCGCGGCGGCCCCATTCCGCAAGATCGACGCCGGGCAGCTGGCGGTCATGCATCACCAGTCTGCCATTGATCACCGAACTGCGGAAATCGCGCCCGGTCCCCGACAGGATCATGGTCTGGATCGGGTCAATGACCTGGCCAATCGCAAAGTCAGACAAATCGAACAGCGTCATATCTGCCTTTGCGCCAACGGCGAGACGCCCAAGATCCGGCCGGCCCAGAGCCTCGGCCGCATGAATGGTGGCGGCGTCATAAAGATCGGCGGCGCTGGCTGCGGTCACCGAATGATCCGCCACCCGGCACAGGCTGACCCCAAGGCGCATATTCTCGACCATATCCGGTGGGAAGGTATCGGTGCCAAGGCCGATCCGGACCCCTGCCTGGCGCAGCCTGCCAAAGCTTTCCATCGATCCGCCATAGCGTGACAGTACCAGAGGGCAATGGATCAGTGTTGATCCGCTGTCGCGCAGCAGGCCGACATCATCGCCTTTGCGTTCCACCTGGCTGTGGCCGGTGATATAAACACCATGCGGCAACAGGGCACGCTCGTTCAGGAAATCAAGCGAGTTCAGCCATTCCAGCGGTGTCATGTCATAGCGGTCGACCACCGCATTGAATTCGCTCAGCGACTGGCAGCAATGCAGCCGGATCGGCACATTGAGATCGGCCGAGACATCCCGGCTGCGCCGGATCAGGGCCTCGGTGCAATTCTCGATCCGGTCGGGGGCCAGCATCCCCCGGATCAGCCCGCCTGCCTTGCCGTCGAAATCGCGGATGAACCGCTCGGCATCGGCAAGACCATTCAGCCCGCGTTCCTCATCCCAATGGGTGTAGAAACTGCCATCGGGCCGGACCACTTCTACGCCGGTCATATAGCAGGGGCCAAGATAGGCGCGGATCCCCAGCTCGATGGCGCTGGCGGCAGAATTGGCAAATTCCGCATAGGTTTCCGCCCATTTGCGGTAGAACATCGAGGTGATCGGCAGCGCCGTCGTGACGCCATTCCGGATCAGCTGCGCGAAAGCATACTTCATTTTGAAGGTCTGCTCTTCTTCGCTGTACATCTCGATCGGGCCGGATTTCAGATAATCCTCGGGCCAGGTCCTCCCCTTGGCCCAGTCGGGCTGATTGTCGAAGGCCAGCACCGTCGTATCAAGATCGCCAAGCGCATTCAGGTCGATGAAGCCCGGCCCCAGGACGGCATTGCCGCCGTCGATCTCGGTATCGACCTGACCCTCGAACGCTTTGCCGACATAGAGGATCGTGTCGCCCCGGAACACCACTTCGCCATTCAGCAAGGTCCGGTGAGAGCGGCCATCCCAGGCGATGACATAGCGGGCGCGGATACGGGTGGTGGTCGACGACATGGCTGGTCCTTGGAATTCGATTTCAGAAAGGGGCAGGGCGGCAGGCATGGTCACTTGCGGCGCCTGATCAGCATGAGCCTTGTGCGCGGATCGAGGGAATCGCGCAGCGAATCTCCGAGCAGATTGAACGCCATGACGAGGATGGTGATGGCAAGGCCGGGGACTGCGGCGATATGGGGGGCGTTGAAGATAAAGTTGCGACCTTCACTGGTCATGATGCCCCATTCGGCGGTGGGCGGCTGCACACCAAGGCCAAGAAAGCTCAGCCCGGCGGCGGTGATGACCACGGCGCCGACGATGGTGCAGGAATAGACCACCGACGATGCGATCACATTCGGCATCATCTCGGACAGGATGATCTTGTAGCCCGGCGTTGCCATGGCCCTTGCCGCCTCGACATAGGCCTGATCGCGTTCAAGACAGGCGGCGGCATAGACGACGCGGGTGTTATAGGGGATCAGCGTGACCACCAGCGCGATCATCATATTGCCGATGCCGGGCCCCATAAGCGCGGCCAGCAGAATGGCAAGCAATGCCATCGGGAAGGCGAAAAGCACATCCATCGATCGCATGATCACTGAGCCCGCAACCGGATACCAGGCCCCGAACATCCCCAGCGGCACAGAGATCACCGCGCCGAGCACGACGGGGGTGATGCCGCAAAGCAGCGTGTAGCGGGCGCCATAGATCAGGCGCGAAAGGATATCGCGGCCCTGATTGTCAATGCCGAGCCAGTGGCCGGGCGTGCCGGGCGGGCGCAGGCGCATTGACGGGTCGGCCTCATTCGGAGGCCAGGGTGCAATCCAGGGCGCGAAAACCGCGGCGAGGAAGAAGATCAGAATGATGCCGACCGCAATACGTGCAACCGGATCACCGAGGACGCCGCGCCAGACGAAATAAAGGTTCGAGCGGCGCTTTTCTGCCGGCTGCCTTGCGCGGCCGGTCTCAAGGGACACATCGCTCATGTCTCAGCCTTTCTTGGGGTCAAGCGCGTAAACCGCGATATCTGACAGCAGGTTGCCGATCACGAAGACCACCGCCACGACGAGCACACAGCCCTGGATCATCGGGATGTCGCGTTGCAGGATCGCGTCATAGACCTGCAGGCCGATCCCCGGCCAGTTGAAGATGATTTCGGTGAAAATCACGCCGCCGAACAGATAGCCGATCTGCAGGCCGCCGATACTGGCGAAGGTGGGCAGGGTATTTCGCACCGCGTGGCGCAGAACCAGCTGGCTTTGCTTCAGCCCGCGGGCCTTGCCGGCAAGGATATAGGGCTGCGCCATCACGTCGATCATCCGCGAGCGGGTGACACGGGCCACGACCGCCACCGAGCCCGCCGCGGTCACGGCCGCCGGCAGGATGAGGTGATGGATCAGATCCCAGAACCCACCCGGACTGGCGACATTATACATTCCCGAAATCGGGAAGAGCTTCCATTTGAAGCCAAAGAAATAGAGCATGATGATGCCCAGCCAGAAGGCCGGAAGACTGGCAAGGACCAGTGTGATCACCACCACGACCCGGTCGGTGATGCTGCGGAATTTTGCCCCCGACAGCACCGCCAGCAGAAAGCCGAAGACCAGCACGATGAAAAGGCTGCCCGCCATCAGGATGAGCGAGTTGATGATCTTGGGGCCCAATATCCCGGCGACAGGCAGTTGCTGCGACAGCGATGTGCCGATATCGCCCTGCAAAAGCGCCGTGAACCAGATACCGTATTGCACGACAAGCGAACGGTCGAGGCCCATCTGCTCGCGCAGGGCCTGAAGCTGTTCCTGCGAGGCCATCCGGCCAAGGATGGAAAGCGCAATATCCCCCGGAACCAGCTGGACCGCGAGAAAGACGATAATGGTGACGCCGATCAGGACCGGGATCGCGGACAGCATCCGCATGAAGGTGAACTGAAGGATTTGCATGAAGACTTTCTCTTGCCTGCCTGTTCCCCGTTTCCGGACGATTGCCGAAAGCACTTTGTCCGGAAACGGGGGCGCGATCTGAAGACCGGTTCGGCGCGGCTTACTCCTTGACGATGGAGGTCAGATCGAACCAGTGCTGCGGGGCAAGCCGGAAGTCTTTGATGCCCGGAACCGCGACATAGACGGAATTCGTCGCGAAATAGCTTGAGAAAGCCATGTCCTCGGCCACGATATCACGGGCTTCCTGCAATTTGGCGACCATCTCCTCTTCCGAGCCGGCAGCGCGCGCTTCACTCAGCAGCCGGTCCATCTCAGGGTTGTCGTAATAGCCGGAATTGCAGCAGTTCGGCGGCATCACAGTGGTCGGGAGCAGCTGGTCAAGCCAGGAGAAGGTGCTTTCCCCCCAGGAGGCCGAGGTGATCCCGGTACCGTCACGCATCCCCGCCGACATCATATCCCAGAAGGCATTGTTGTCGAACATTTCGATTTTGGCGCGGATACCGACCTTTGCCCAGTCGCGCTGCAGCCATTCCGCATCGCCTTTGGTATTCACATCGGCGCCGCCGCCGAAGGTCCAGTCCATTCTGGTGTCCAGCCCGTCGGGATAGCCGGCCTCGGCCAGCAGCGCCTTCGCGCCTTCCGGGTCATAATCGCAATCGCGGAAGTCCGGATCATAGCCGGGGCCGCCGGGATTCAGCACGCCCCAGGTCGGCTGCGCATAGCCCATGCGCTGATAAAGCGCCATTTCTTCGCGATTGATCGCCATACAGGCCGCTTTGCGCACCCGCACATCCTTAAAGATTTCGTCCTTTGTATTGAACCACATGACGTAGATCATCGGGGACGGCCCGGTGATCAGCTGAAGCCCCTGAGCTTCGAGCATTGCGATGGAATCCGGCGAGGGTGTGCCGATGATATCGACCTCGCCGGACATGATCGCGAGTTCGCGGGTCGATACTTCCGGCATCGCGCGCAGAATGATGCGGTCGGTTTTCGGGATCCGCTCCGGGTTCCAGTAATCGGGGTTCTTTGCGATGGTGACGCGTTCCCCGGGCACCCGCTCGACGAATTTGAAAGGCCCCGTCCCGATCGGGTTCTGCTCGATCCCGTCATTGCCGAAAGTCGCCACCGCCGTCGGAGAGACCATGCGCGGCGACCCGGACCCGCCCGCCGTCAGACGGCGCAGAAACTCAGCATTCGGCTGGGTGAGCGTGATGGTGAACGTATAGGGGCCAACGACCGCGTAGCTTTCCAGATCGCCCCAGACCCAGCCCATCAGCCCCGGAGAGGCCGGCACGAAATATTCGAAATCAGGGTTGGTCATGCGGTCGAGATTGAACTTTGCCGCGTCGGCATTCCAGTCGCTGCCGTCGTGGAATTTTACGCCTTTGCGCAGATGGAACGTATAGGTCCTGCGGTCCTCCGAGATTTCCCAGCTCTCGGCCAGGGCGGGGACAATCTCGGGAACGGCGTCGCCGCCTTTCGTCAGATCTTCCTCGACAAAGGTCTCGTAGACATGGCGGATCACTTTAAAGGTGTTCCAGGTTCGCGCCGCTGCCGGGTCCATGCGGCTGAAATCTGCCTCGACCCCCATGACGATGGTGCGTTCAGCCAGTGCCGGGCTGAACCCGGCCATGAGACCCAGAAGCGCGGTGGAGGCGATCCCTCGCCGCAGGCCTTTGACAAAAATTGACATTCCAGTGCTCCTGTTGGGATTTTTGTTTTGTTGGTTTTTTGTTGTTTTTTTGTTGGGTCAGGCGGTGGCGGGGTACAGAAGACAGGCCACACTGCGCTGATCATGCAGGGTTCTGAGCGCGGGCATTGCCCGGGCGCATTCGGGCATCCGTTGCTGGCAGTTCGAGACATAGGGGCAGCAGGGGCCGGACATGGCGGGGGCCGCCGATTCCAGATCTTCCGCGCGCTCGGCCGCCGCTTCCCAGCGATTGTCGCGCCTGAGGTGCAACACGGTACCCAGAAAATCCTGAGTGAACGGGTGCATGGGCTGACGGTACACCTGATCGCTCTCGCCGGTTTCCAGCAGCTTGCCGCGATACATCACCATGGTACGGTCGCAAAACTGCCGGACGATTTTCAGATCATGCGAGACAAAGAGGAATGTCAGCCCGAGTTTGGCCTGGAGATCCCTGAGCAGCGTCAGGATCTGCGCCTGGATCGAGACATCCAGCGCCGAGACAGGCTCGTCGAGGAAGAGGAATTCCGGCTCCAGCGTCAGCGCCCGCGCGATGGCGATCCGCTGGCATTGCCCGCCGGAAAACTCATGCGGATAGCGGTAAGCCTGCCCGGGATCGAGCCCGACCAGCTGCAAAACCTCATCGACCCGCGCCTGCACCTCATCCGCACGCATCCCGAAATTCAAAAGCGGCCTGGCCACATTCTCGGCGACCGTCCGCCTTGGGTTCAGCGATTGCAGCGGGTCCTGAAACACGATCTGCGCCCGCCGCCGGTGCAGCCGCAACTCGGCGGGGCCAAAGCTGCGCAGATCGGCACCATCATAGGTGATGCTGCCGCTGTCGGCCTCGATCAGACGCAGGATCATCCGGCCCAGCGTTGATTTGCCCGAGCCGGACCCGCCGACACAGCCAAGGATCTCGCCTTTGCGGATATCGATCGAAATATCGCTGACGGCAGGGTTTTCCGAGATCTCGCGCCTCAGGAACGAGCCCCGCCTGACGCGGAAGGTTTTCGACAGATTGCGGATTTCAATCAGGTTTTTCACTTCAGACCTCGGCAAAATGGCATCTGACGAAGCGCTCGTCTGCAAGGCTGCGCCAGTCCGGAACCTCTGCGCGGCAAATCGCTTCGGCGCGGCCGCAGCGCGGCGCGAACCGGCATCCTTTCGGCGCCAGGGCGAGGTTCGGCGGCTCACCCTCGATTGACCGCCACTCGGCTGTCGGCTCGTCGGGGTCCGGGATCGCGGCGATCAGGGCCTGGGTATAGGGGTGTTTCGGATCGCTCAGCAGCGCATCAATCGGCGCCGATTCCTGGATATGCCCGCCATACATGACCAGAACCCGTGTCGCGACGGCTGCAACCACGCCCATATCATGGGTGATGATGACAATCGGCAACCCCGTGCTCAGGCTGCGTCGTTTCAGCAGCAAAAGGATGCGCGCCTGAACCCCCACATCCAGCGCGGTGGTCGGCTCATCGGCGATCAGGATCTCGGGCTTGCAGGCCAGTGTCATCGCAAGCGCGATCCGCTGGCACATCCCGCCCGACAGCTGATGCGGATAGCTTGCCATGACACGATCAGCCTCGTTAAAGCCGACCTGGTTCAGCGACAGGATGGCCGCCTCGCGGGCCGCGGCTTTGCTGAGCCCGGGTTCATGACGTCGCAGCGTTTCGATCAGCTGCGCGCCAATGGTGAAAGAAGGGTCAAGCGAGGCGCGCGGGTTCTGAAAAATCGTCCCGATCCGCCGCCCCCTGACCTCGGCCATCTGCTTTTCGCTGAGGCCCAGCAGATTAAGCCCCCTGAGATTTACCGTCCCGCCAAGATAGATCGCCGGCGGTGTGCTGATCAGACGGGCCAGCCCCATCGAGGTCACGGTTTTCCCTGAACCTGACTCGCCGATGATGGCGAGAATTTCCCCGGAAGATACCGAAAAGCTTATATCTTCAGTTGCGACGACAGTTCCGTTTGGCGTGGCAAAGCCTACAGAAAAGCCGTTCACCTCAAGTATGGGTGCGTCCGTCATCTACCTGTCCGAGTGAATTTGTCACCCGAACTTATTCGGAAGTTGAAGAGTTATTATGTCGAAATTTAATAAACATATATCAACAAATGAGGCCAATCATTCCCGCCAGATCTGATGCAGTCTGCGGCTGACCTGAGGTGGCGACCAGGATGATGGGGACCAGATGCGGCGCGCGAGGCTGCGCTCTGTGGTTTAGAATACCGCTTTTCCCGACCGAGCCTGGCGCATCTCCACATCTGACGAAACATGGCATTCCACCAGGGTCACAGATGTGCCGCCCTGCACGACAGCCATCCCTGGTTCGCCGCTGCGCGCAACATGCGGGCAGGCGGCAGGCCATCATTCGGCTTGCCGGGTGAGGGCGGAACTGTGTGCGGATATCATCTTGCCGCACCACCATACAATGACATAAATTGTATGCGTGCAATCATGGGCAGCAGAGGCGGAGCATGTGGACCCCCTGGATCACCGATGGCGCGAGACTGAAATATCTCGGCATCGTCGAAGCGCTTGAAGCGGATATTCGCGCCGCAAGGATCGGGCCGGGCGAGCGGCTGCCGCCACAGCGCAGCATTGCCGAACAGCTGGGTGTTGATCTGACCACCGTAACCCGCGCCTTCAACGAAGCGCGCCGCCGAAGGCTTGTGGCGGCCCAGGCCGGGCGCGGGACTTTCGTGCGCGATGATCCGGCCGAATTCTTCCCCGACGAGCCCGCGCCGGTGCTGGATCTGAGCATGAACATCCCGCCTCAGCCTGAGGGGGTCGATTTCCGCAAACTGATCCCGCAGGGGCTGGCTGCGATCCTCAATGGCCCGCGTGGCGGGCTGAGCCTGCAATATCAGGAAAGCAGCGGCGGCATGGCAGACCGGATCGCCGCGACGCAGTGGCTCTCGCGGCGCCATGGGGCGCTGTCGCATGACCGGGTGCTGGTCACCGCCGGCGCGCAGTCGGCGCTGTCCGCGCTGACCGATCTGCTGGTTCCCCCAGGGGGGCATATCGCCGCCGGCGAGATGACTTATCCCGGGCTGAAGGCCAGCGCGGCGCAGCGTGGCGTGATGATCGACCCGATTGCGATGGATGCCGGCGGGCTGATCCCCGATGACTTCCGCCGTCTGTGCGAGGCGCGGGCGCCGCATGCGCTCTATGTCACGCCCAGCATCGACAACCCCACAACCGCCACCCTGCCCGAGGCGCGGCGCATCGCGATTGCAGAGATCGCGCGCAAATACAGCGTCGCCATCATCGAGGATGACCCATATGCGCCTTTGCGCGCCCAACAGCTGCCGTCTTTCCTTGCGCTGGCGCCGGATCTGACCTGGCATCTGGCCACGCTGTCGAAATCGGTCACGCCCGCATTGCGGGTGGCCTATGTCGTGGCGCCCGATCCGGCGCGGGCCTTGCGGCTGGCTTCGGTTCTGCGGGCGACTGTCCTGATGGCGCCGCCGCTTCTGGCCAGTCTTGCGACCCGCTGGCTGCGCGAAGGCGTGGTGGATGAGATCGCCGCCGCGATCCGCGCCGAGAACCGCACCCGTCAGACCCTGGCGGCCGAGGCCTTCCGGGGGGCCGATTTCCGCGCTGACCCCGAGGGCCATCACCTCTGGCTGAGCCTGCCGCCGCATTGGCGGGCGACGGACTTTGCCGAACATGCCGACCGCGCCGGTGTCTCGATCGTACCCGCCTCGGCCTTTGCGACCGGCGAACATGTCTCGGCGCATGTGCGGATCTCGCTTGGCGTGGCACCAGACCGGGGCGTGCTTGAAGAAGGGTTGCAGCAGCTGGCCGGGCTGATGCAGCGGCCAGCGGGGGCTATGCGGGCCGTGGTCTGATCGCAGCCGTGGCTCTTCCGGTACGGGCTTTATCAGGGAGAGCATTGTCAGGTTGTTTTCATCTGCACCTCCGAGCTGCACGTCGGATCTTTGCCTGCCAGTTCATCGGTCATGCCGCGCGCCGGGGGATTGTTTTCCGCAGTGCGGAAGGCATCATCTTGCAGCCGGATCGGCTTTGCCCCACCCCTGAAAGCCGGAACCCATCCGCAAAAGCGAGCCAGAGATGTCGCAAGAGCCTGTGCTGTCGTCCCTTGATCAGGGTGTGCTGCTGGTCGAGCTGAACCGCCCCGAGCGGATGAATGCTTTCACCGAAGAAAGTCATCTGCGGCTGCGCGAGATCCTTGCGCGCGCGGCTGAAGATCACGCTGTGCGGGCCGTGCTCCTGACCGGACGTGGCAAAGGATTTTGCGCGGGACAGGATCTTAACAACCGCGATCCCCGCCAGCCGGGGCCGCGCAGCGATCTCGGCCAGTCGCTGGGCCGGTTTTATAACCCGACCATCCGCGCCCTCCGGCGGCTGCAAAAGCCGGTGATCTGCGCAATGAACGGGGCAGCAGCCGGCGCCGGTGTTGGGCTAGCCCTGGCCTGTGATATTGTTATCGCGGGCGAGAGTGCCAGGTTTGTACTGTCTTTTTCCAGGCTTGGGCTGGTTCCTGATGCCGGGTCCAGCTGGTGTCTTACCAGAATTCTCGGCGAAGCCCGCGCCAAGGCGCTGTTGCTGACCGGAGAGACGATCCCGGCGCCGCGCGCGGCAGAGCTGGGCCTGATCAGCAAGTCAGTTCCCGATATGGAGCTTGCAGATGAAGCCCGGGCGCTGGCTGGCAAACTGGCCGCAGGCCCGACCCTTGGGCTTGGCCTGATGAAAACACTTATCCAGGAGGCCGGCGGGCGTGATTTCGACAGCCAGCTGGAGGCGGAACGGCTGGCGCAGCAATCCGCAGGCTTCAGTGATGATTATGCCGAAGGGGTGACCGCCTTCCTCGAGAAACGCCCGGCGCTGTTTCGCGGCAGCTGAGCCCGCCGGGGCAGTCCTTCCGCTCTGCGGGACGAAGCCGGGGATATTGGCTTTGACCTTTCGGGCGCCCTGCGGTCACTGGAGAGCAGAGAAACAGGCTTGCGGAGGCGAGAATGGCAGCGGAACTCCCGTTGAAAATTGGTGTGGCCGGCGCCGGCGCGATGGGGGCGGGGATTGCGGAAACCGCCGCTGCAAGTGGCATTCCCGTCATCCTGACCGATCTGCGGCAGGGGGCGGCTGCCAGCGCCATTGCGGCAATTCTCGCCCGCGCTGCAAAGCGGGTCAGCAGCGGCAAGCTCTCCCAGGGTCAATATGACGCCCTTGCGGGCGCGCTGATCGCCGCCGACAGCCCGGATGCACTGGCAGATTGCGATCTGGTGGTCGAAGCGATCATCGAAGACCCCGCCGCAAAACAGGCTCTGTTTGCCCGGCTGGAGGATCTTCTGGCCCCCGGGGCGCTGATCGCCAGCAATACTTCCTCGCTGCCGATCGGGGTGATCGCGCGCGACCTGAAACATCCGGAGCGTTTCGCGGGGCTGCATTTTTTCAATCCGGTGCCGCTGATGAAACTGGTCGAGGTGATCCCCGGCCCGCGCACCAGCCGTGAAACGATGGAGCGGCTGCTCGCGGTCGCACGCCATCTTGGCAAGGAACCGGTTGAGGTGCGCGACACGCCCGGCTTTCTTGTGAACCATGGCGGGCGGGCCTATCCGACCGAAGCGCTGATGGCGTTGCAGGAGGGGGTGGCCAGCCCGGCTGAAATCGACGCGATCATGCGCGACTGCTGCGATTTCCGCATGGGCCCGTTCGAGCTGATGGATCTGACCGGAATGGATGTGAATTTCACCGTCTGCGAGTTCCTGCATCAGAGCTATTTCGCCGAACCGCGCCTGCGTTCGACCACCTATCACCGCTATCTGCTGCAGACCGGCCAGCTGGGCCGCAAGACGCAGCAGGGCTTTTACGCCTATCACGATGGCGCCGAACAGCCGTCGGCAGATTTCATCAGCACCGCCGCGCCGGCACAGCAGGTGGTTCTGGCCGAAGATCTGGCCGAGCTGCGTGATTTCGCGGCCTCTCTCGGCTGCAGGGTCGCGGCAGGGGATGATGGTACCAGCCCGGTGCTGGCCTTCCCGGTGGGCGAAGATCTGGCGGGTCATGCAGCCCGGCTCGGCCTGCCGGCCACGAGGCTGGTGGCGGTTGATCTGGCCTTTGACAGCACGCGGCGGGTGGTGCTGATGACCACGGTCGGCGCCGATCCGGCGGTGCGCGATGCGGTGGCTGCGGCGGTGAGTGCAAGCGGGCGCAGGGTCACCGCGATTGCCGATTCCACCGGCTTTGTCGCGCAACGGATCGTTGCGGCAGTGGCCAATCTCGGCTGTGAAATGGCGCAGATGGGGCTTGCCGCTCCTGGTGATATCGACAAGGCCATGCGGCTTGCGATGAATTACCCCTGCGGTCCGCTGGAATGGGTGGATCGGGTTGGCGCGACGCGGATGCTGACGATTTTGCGCAATATGCAGGCGCTCAGCGGGGATGACCGTTACCGCCCGAGCGCCTGGCTGCGGCGGCGCGCGACGCTGGGGCTCGATATCCGCAGCCTGTAATAAAAAAGGGCGCCGGGACCGCAGCCGGCGCCGCCTTTACAGCAGTTCCTGCACGGTTTCGCGCAGGATGGGGGCAATGATACCGCGCATATTGGCAACCGAGATCGACCCGGTGGCAAAGGGCACCGTAATCGCGGCCTGTTCATGCGCGGTGCTGATACCGACCGATACCGCGCTGATGCCACGGCGCCAGGTGTCGCGGCTGAAAGAGACTCCGTCCTTGCAGGCCGCCTCCAATGCCGCATTAAAGGCGGTGACATTGCCATTTTGCTGGGTGAGCTGGCCACGGATCCGGCTGGCAAGCTGGCGCCGCTCTTTCTCGGGCAGGATCGAGAGATAGGCAGGCCCGGCCGCCGAAGTGGCAATCGGCAGCCGCCCGCCCACTGCAAAGCGCACCGCCAGAATATCCGAGCCGGACACCACCTGGACAAAGGTCAGATACATCCCATCGCGCACACAAAGCGCCGCGGTCTGGCCGGTTTTTTCGGCCAGCACCTTCAGCAACGGCGTTGCACGGTCGATCAGGGCAAATCCGGTCAGCACCGAATAGCCGAGATTCAGGCTTTTCGGGGTCAGTTCATAGCTGCGGCCGGTTTCGCTGTGGCGCAGATATCCCAACCGCATAGCGGTATAAGTCAGCCGGCTGATGGTCGAAGGCGGCAGGCCGGTACTTTTTGACAGATCACTGTTCGACATCGGCTTTTTCTGTTTGGACAGCGCCTCGAACAACTGCAGCCCCCGGGCGAATGCTTCGACAAACTGACGATCTTCCTGCGACATCCCTGGCTCCAGTATTCCGCTCTGCGAAATGAATTCCCTGCCTATGGCATTGCAGAATGCCGGATGAAAATCCAGTCTCCGGCGCAAGGGAAATCCGCAAATGCGGGTTCGGAGTAACCTGGAGGGGATATGCTCACCGGTGATATGTTGCGGCGCTCAGCCGAGCGCTTTCCGGAAAAGCGCGCCATTCTGTGGCAGGACAGGTCCATCAGCTATGGCGATCTGGACCGGGAGGCCAGTCGTTTTGCCCATGCCCTTCTGGGCCTTGGTCTTGGCAAGGGCGGCAAGGTCGGCATCCTCAGCCGCAACCGCATCGAATATGGCAGCGTGTTTTTCGGCACCGCCCGCACCGGCGGGGTGATCGTCAATATCTCCGTGCTCTATGCGGCGGAAGAGCTGGCCTATGTGCTGGATAAGGCCGATGTCGAAATTCTGGTCTATGAAGATGTCTTTGCCGCCCGTGTCGCCGAGGCGGCGCAGTCACTGCCAAAGATCCGTCACCTTATCAGCCTCGGCACCGCGCAGCCCGGTGCGCATGATTTCCAGGCCCTGATCGCGGATCAGCCCGATCATGTGCCCGAAGTGGAGATCCACGAGGATGATCCCTTCTGCATGACCTATACCGGCGGCACCACGGGGCGGCCGAAGGGGGTGCTGGCAAGCCATCGCAACCGCATCACCACCGCGCATACGGTGATGCATCACGAGAATATCCAGGAACGCGATGTGGTGGGGATTGTCACCCCGCTGTTCCATGTCGCGGCACTGAACATCATGTTTCAGCCGGCAGTGCTGGCCGGGGCGACCTGCACTTTCCTGACCAAATGGGACGTGCAG
Organism: Rhodobacter sp. 24-YEA-8; assembly: GCF_900105075.1. Taxonomy (NCBI): domain Bacteria; kingdom Pseudomonadati; phylum Pseudomonadota; class Alphaproteobacteria; order Rhodobacterales; genus Rhodobacter; species Rhodobacter sp. 24-YEA-8. The sequence goes on along the minus strand of NZ_FNSK01000006.1, from coordinate 72,272 downwards.
GACTTTGCGCATATGGCGCAGCGCACCGGAATGACCGCCTGTTTCATGGTGCCGACCCAGGTCGCAATGGTGGTCTCGGACCCGAATTTCCAGGCCTCGAATTATGTGCAATGGGAAAAGCTTGCCTTTGCCGGCGCCCCGATGCCCGATTGGGTACAGCGCGATCTGATGGAAAAGCTGCCCGCGATCAGGCTGACCCAGATCTATGGTCAGTCGGAAGTGGGGGTGATCACCACCCTTGGCCACTGGCATCTGCCCGAGCGTCTCGGTTCCATCGGCCAGCAGGCCTATAATGTCGATCTTGCGGTCGTGGACCCCGATGGCAATGCCGTGGCGCCGGGGGTGATCGGCGAGCTGGTTTCACGCGGCGCGAATGTCATGCTGGAATATTACAACGAGCCGGAACAGACCGCGAAGTTCTTCCGGCATGGCTGGGGCTGGACCGGCGATCTGGCGGTGATGGACGAGGCGGGCTTTGTCACCCTCGTTGACCGCTCGAAAGACATGATCATTTCGGGTGGTGAGAACATCTATCCCAAAGAGATCGAGAACGCGATTTTCGGCCTCGACGCCGTGGCGGAATGCGCGGTCTTTGGCATTCCCGATGATAAATGGGGTGAGGTGCCGGCTGCCTATATCCTGCTCAAGGCCGGGGCGGTGCTGGAAACCGAAACCGTTGTCGCGCATTGCGAGAAGACCCTGGCGCGGTTCAAACGTCCGCGCATTGTCACTTTCGTCGAAAGTTTCCCCAAGACGCCGATTGGCAAAATCCAGAAGAACCTACTGCGAGAGCCCTTTTGGGCGGGCCGGGAGAAGAACATATGAGCCTCGACATCACCACCTATAAGCGGCTGAAATTCGACTGGCCGGATGCCGGCATCCTGCGCATTACCATGGACAATCCGGGCCGCCTGAACTCGGCCGACCGGATCATGCATGGCGAGCTGTGCCGGGTCTGGCGCGATATTGACGCTGCCGATGATGTTCGCAGCGTCATCATTCGCGGCGCGGGCGAGGCCTTCTCTTCGGGGGGCGATCTCGATCTCGTCAAAGAGATGACCGAGGATTTCACCACGCTCACCCGGGTGTGGAAGGAAGCGCGCGATCTGGTCTACAATATCATCAACTGCTCAAAGCCGATTGTGTCTGCGATGCAGGGGCCGGCGGTCGGGGCCGGTCTGGTGGCCGGTCTGCTGGCCGATGTCTCGATTGCCTCAAAGACCGCGCGCATCATTGATGGCCATACAAGGCTTGGCGTGGCTGCGGGTGATCACGCGGCTATCGTCTGGCCGCTGCTCTGCGGTCTTGCCAAGGCCAAATACTATCTGCTGCTCTGTGAATCGGTTTCAGGCGAAGAGGCTGAGCGGATCGGGCTGATCTCGCTGGTCACCGAAGATCACGAATTGCATGACAAGGCGCTGGAGGTTGCGCGCAAACTGGCCAAGGGCTCGCCAAGCGCGATCCGCTGGACAAAATATGCGCTCAACAACTGGCTGCGCATGGCCGGCCCCACCTTCGACACTTCGCTGGCGCTGGAATTCATGGGCTTTTGTGGCCCGGATGCGCGCGAAGGGCTGGCATCTCTGAAGGAAAAGAGACGCCCGAATTTCGATCAGGACTGCCCGCTCTGAGGATCATGTGACCATGAGAGAAGCTTTTATCTGCGCCGGGGTTCGGACCCCGATCGGGCGCTTTGGCGGCGCCTTGGCGACAATCCGGCCCGATGATATGCTGGCGCTTGTGCTGGCAGAGGTCATGGCACGCGCGCCGGGCCTGGACCCGCTGGCGATTGACGATGTGTTCACCGGCTGCGCCAATCAGGCGGGCGAAGACAATCGCGACGTGGCCCGGATGGGGGTGCTGCTGGCTGGCCTGCCACAATCCGTGCCCGGGACCACGCTGAACCGGCTTTGCGGCTCGGGGCTGGATGCGGTTGGGCTCGCGGCGCGCTCCATTCTTGCGGGCGATGCCGAGGTGATTATCGCCTCGGGCACCGAAAGCATGACACGCGCGCCCTTCGTGCAGGGCAAGGCTGAAACCGCCTTCTCGCGGCAGGCCGATATCTACGACACCACAATTGGCTGGCGCTTTGTTAACCCGGTGCTGAAACGGCAATATGGTGTCGATTCCATGCCGGAGACGGCCGAGAATGTCGCCGGACGCTTTGGAATTTCCCGCGAGGATCAGGACGCTTTCGCCCTGCGCAGCCAGCAGCGGGTGGCGGCCGCCCAGGCGGCGGGTGGCTTTGACGATGAACTCCTCCCGGTCAGCATCGCACAGCGCAAAGGTGATCCGGTGGTGTTCAGTCGCGACGAACATCCGCGCCCGACCACGCTGGAGGCGCTGGCAAAACTGCCAGCCCCGTTCCGCGAGGGGGGTTCGGTCACCGCAGGCAATGCCAGCGGCGTCAATGACGGGGCGGCGGCGGTGCTCGTCGCCTCGGCAGCAGCGGTAAAACGCTTCGGCCTGACGCCGATGGCACGGATCACCGGGCTGGCAACTGCCGGGGTCGAGCCGGCGATCATGGGAATGGGGCCGGTTCCGGCCAGTCAGAAACTGATGGCGCGATTGGGGCTGTCCATCGCGGATTTCAGCCGGATCGAGCTGAATGAGGCTTTTGCCGCGCAAAGCCTTGCCTGTCTGCGCCAGCTTGGCCTTCCCGATGATGCCGCACATGTCAATCCGCTGGGTGGTGCAATTGCCCTTGGCCATCCGCTGGGGATGTCGGGCGTGCGTCTGGCCCTCACCGCTGCGCTCGGGCTGCACAAGGCCGGCAGCGGCCGCGCATTGGCCACCATGTGCGTCGGTGTCGGTCAGGGCATTGCCCTCGGGCTTGAGGCAGTATGATGACAGAGAAAAATGATCTGGTGCTGGTCGAGGATCTGGGTGCGGTGGTCGTGCTGCGTCTCAATCGTCCCGAAGTGCTGAATGCGCTGAACATGCCGCTGCGCCGCCAGCTTGCGACAATCTTTGAAGGCCTTACCGATGGAGGCACCCTGCGCGCGGTGGTGCTGACCGGCGATGAGAAATCCTTCGCGGCGGGGGCAGATATTGCCGATATGGCGCAGATCGACAGTGTCGATATGTATCTGCGCCATACCGAGCGGCTCTGGGAAGCGGTGGCCCGCTGCCCGGTGCCGGTGATCGCAGCGGTCAATGGCTTTGCGCTTGGCGGCGGTATGGAGCTTGCGATGCATGCCGATATCATTGTCGCCGGAAAATCCGCACGCTTCGGTCAGCCAGAGGTTAAGGTCGGTATCATGCCAGGCGCAGGTGGCACCCAGAGGCTGACCCGCGCGGTTGGTAAATTCAAGGCGATGCGGCTTTGCCTGACCGGCGAGATCATTGATGCAGACGAGGCCTCGGCAATGGGACTGGTCAGCGAAGTTGTCGAAGACGATCAGGTCTTCGACCACGCCATGGGGCTGGCACGGCGGATCGCCGGCCTGCCACCTATCGCGGTCAATCAGGTCAAAGAGGTTATCCTGCATGGTCAGGATGCCTCGCTTTCTGCGGCACTCGCGCTGGAGCGCAAGGCGCTGCAGATTCTGTTCTCGACGCAGGATAAATTTGAAGGCATGGCCGCCTTCACCGAAAAAAGACGGCCCAGCTATACGGGCCGCTGAACAGCAAAGCGGGAGGAAATCATGGATCTGGGCATTTCGGGTCGGGTGGCGCTGGTGCTGGGCGGCAGCAAGGGTCTTGCCTATTCAACCGCGCGCCATCTGGCGGCGGCGGGGGTGCGGGTCGTGCTGAATGGCCGCGACGCCGAGGCAGGCGCCGCCGCCGCGGCCGGGCTTGGCCATGGCGCCTTTTTCGTGCAGGGCGATGTGTCGCAGCCGGGCGTCACCGCCCGGGTCATCGCGGAGGCACAGGCCAGGGCGGGACAGATTTCGATCCTGGTGACCAATGCCGGCGGGCCGCCCACCGGGCGGTTCACCGATCATGATACCGAGACCTGGCGCCATGCGCTGGAGACCAATATGCTTTCGGCCATATCGGCCACCCAGATGCTGTTGCCGGATATGATTGCGGACGGCTTTGGCCGCATCGTGAACATCACCTCTTTCGCGGTGAAAGAACCTTATCCGAATATGGCCTTGGCCAATTCGGTTCGGGCCGGCCTGACCGGTGCGATGGCGACACTGGCGCGTGAGACCGTCGCGCAGGGGGTGACAGTGAACAATGTCCTGCCCGGTCTGATGGCGACCGGCGCGCTTGATCGTGTCATCCGCGCGAAGGCAAAACGCGAGGGAATCACCGAGACCGAGGCCGCCGCTGCCATGGCCGGATCGGTGCCGGCGCAGCGCCTGGGCACGGCGGAAGACTTCGGTCCGATCGCCGCATTCCTGTGCTCGGTCCATGCCGGATATATCACCGGCCAGAATATCGCGGTGGATGGCGGTCTGACCCGCGGGCTGCTCTGAGGTCTTCCGCAGAGCGGAACGCTTTGCCGCATTGTGGTGATGCTGGCGGGGCAAAGAGCGGCCATATTGTCCGCAATGAGAGGGAGGAAGCTCATGAGGATTTTCGTTTCTGCGCTGGCATTGCTGGCCGCAGGTGCCACTGCTGCATCAGCTGAAATTTCAAATAACTCGGTCAAAATCGGCGTATTGACCGATCAGAGCGGGGTGTTCTCTTCCCTGGCGGGAACCGGCTCTGTGGTCGCAGCTGAGATGGCGATTGCGGATTTCGGCGACCGGCTCGGCAAGATCGAGCTGGTCAGTGCAGATCACCAGAACAAGGCTGACATCGGCACCCAGATTGCACGGCGCTGGTATGATGTCGAAGGCGTCGATCTGATCGTTGACGTGCCGAATTCTTCGGTGGTGCTGGCGGTTCAGGAACTGGCGCGCGAAAAGGACAAGCTGCTGATCGTCTCGGGTGCGGGCACTGCCAGCCTGACCAATGAGAACTGCTCGCCCAACGGCATTCACTGGACCTGGGACACCTATGCGGTGGCGGTTTCGACGGGCAAGGCCATGGTTGCCCAGGGGGGTGACAAATGGTTCTTCCTGACCGCCGACTATGCGTTCGGCCATACCATGCAGGCCGATGTGACCACGGTGGTTGAAGGCGCCGGTGCCTCGGTTGTCGGCACCGCGATCGCACCGCTGAACACGGCCGATTTCTCGACCTATCTGCTGCAGGCCCCTTCGGCCGGGGCCAATGTGATCGCCCTCGCCAATGGCGGCACCGATACGATCAACTCGCTGAAGCAGGCGCAGGAGTTCGGTCTGACCATGCAGGCCAAGCTGGCCGGTCTTGCGATCTTCCTGACCGACGTGCATTCGATGGGTCTCGATTCCGCTCAGGGTCTCTATCTGACCACCGGCTTCTACTGGGATCGCACCGATGAAAGCCGCGCCTGGTCGCAGCGGTTCTTTGAAAAGCACGGGGCGATGCCGACCATGTCGCAGGCCGGGGTCTATTCGGCCGTGACCCATTATCTGAATGCCATCGCTGAAACCGGCACCGATGCCGCCGGTCCGGTGATCGCGCAGATGAAGGCAACGCCGGTCAATGATTTCTTCACCGAGAATGGCGTGATCCGCGAGGACGGCCGCATGGTGCATGATATGTATCTCGCCCAGGTCAAAACCCCGGCGGAATCCACCGGCGCCTGGGATTACTACAATATTCTCGCAACCGTCCCCGGTGACGAAGCCTTCCGCCCGCTCGCAGACAGCGCCTGCCCGCTGGTGAAATAAAGCCCCGGAGCAGCGGCCCCCTGCGGATGGCCGCTGCCTTTCCCCGCTTCAGCGCAGCCCGAAAGATGTCAAATGTCCGATGATATTGTCCTGAAAGCGACGGGTCTGACCAAGGATTTCAAAGGGTTCCGTGCCGTGGATGCGGTGAACCTGAATGTTCAGCGCGGTTCCGTCCATGCCCTGATCGGCCCGAATGGCGCCGGAAAATCCACCTGTTTCAATCTCTTGACCAAGTTCCTGACTCCAAGTGCCGGCACCATCACCTATGATGGCCGAGATATCACCCGCCTGAAGCCGGAGGTGATCGCGCGGATGGGTCTTGTGCGCTCGTTTCAGATTTCGGCGGTGTTCGGCTCGATGACGGCGCTTGAAAATGTGCGCATTGCCCTGCAGCGGCGCCGCCATGGCGACAGCTGGGATTTCTGGCGCAGCCAGAAGGTGCTGGCGCGCCTCGAAGATGAGGCAATGGACCTGCTGGATCAGGTCGGCATGACAGGCTTCGCCCGGGAACAGGCCAGCGATCTTTCCTATGGGCGCAAACGTGCGCTGGAAATCGCCACCACGCTGGCGCTGGATCCCAAAGTCCTGCTGCTCGACGAGCCGATGGCCGGCATGACGCAGGAGGATGTCGCGCGCATCACCGCGCTGATTGCGCGGGTTGCTGTCGGCCGCACCGTGCTGATGGTTGAGCATAATCTCTCGGTGGTCGCCACGCTTTGCGACCGCATTACCGTCCTCGCACGCGGCGCCATCCTGGCAGAGGGCAGCTATGACGAGGTTTCCAAAGACCCGCAGGTCATCAATGCCTATATCGGGGTGCCCAATGGCTGACAGGCTTTCTCAGAACCCGCATTTTCAGGTCACGGATCTTGAGGCCTGGTATGGTGAAAGCCATGTGCTGCACAGGGTCAGTTTCGACATCCGCGAAGGCGAGGTGGTGACGCTGCTGGGCCGCAATGGCGCCGGCAAAAGCACCACGCTCAAATCCATCATGGGCATGATCAAACGCCGGCAGGGTTCTGTCCGGCTGCGGGAAAAAGAGCTGGGCCGCGCCTCCAGCCGGGCCATCGCCCGGGCCGGGATCGCCTTTTGCCCGGAAGATCGCGGCATCTATTCCAGCCTGACCGTGGAAGAGAACCTGATGCTGCCGCCGGTGGTGGCCAGCGGTGGCATGAGCGTGGCCGAGATCCACACGCTTTTCCCGAACCTCGCCGAACGCCGCCGGAGCCAGGGCACCCGGCTTTCAGGCGGCGAACAGCAGATGCTGGCGATCGGCCGGATCCTGCGCACCGGCGCCCGGCTTTTGCTGCTTGATGAGCCGACCGAGGGCCTGGCTCCGGTGATTGTGCAGCAGATCGGCGCCACCATCCGCCAGCTGAAAGAGCGCGGCTATACCGTGCTGCTGGTCGAACAGAATTTCCACTTCGCGGCGTCGGTGGCCGACCGCCATTACGTGATGGATCACGGTCAGGTGGTCGACATGATCCCTGGCACGGAAATCGCCGACAACATGGCGAAGCTCAGCACATATCTGGGGGTCTGAGGCGCAAACATGCTTATATTCGGAATACCACTGCAGCTGCTGTCGACCCAGATCCTGCTGGGTCTGATCAATGGTGCATTTTACGCGATCCTCAGCCTTGGGCTTGCGATCATCTTTGGCCTGCTGAACATCGTAAATTTCGCCCATGGCGCCTTTTACATGATGGGGGCCTTTGGCGCATTGCTGATGCTGGATCACTTTGCGATGAATTACTGGCTGGCGCTGCTTGTGGTGCCGCTGACCATCGGTCTGCTGGGCTGTGTTATCGAACGGCTGATCCTGCGCCGGATTTATGATCTCGACCATCTCTATGGCATGATCCTGACCTTCGGCATGGGGCTGGTGATTGTCGGGCTGTTTCGCAATCAATATGGCGCGACCGGCCTGCCCTATTCGATGCCCGCGGCTTTGCAGGGCGGGTATAATCTCGGCTTCATGTTTCTGCCGGCCTCGCGCGCCTTTGTGATCCTCGCCTCAGTGGCGGTCTGTCTGGTGACCTGGCTGGTGATCGAGAAGACGAGGCTTGGCTCCTGGCTGCGGGCGGCAACCGAAAAACCGGCGCTTACCGAGGCCTTTGGCATCAATGTGCCTTTGCTGATCACACTGACTTACGGCTTTGGTGTCGCCCTTGCCGGCTTTGCCGGTGTCCTCGCCGCGCCGATCTATTCGGTCAATCCGATGATGGGGTCTGACCTGATCATCGTGGTGTTTGCGGTGGTGGTGATCGGCGGCATGGGGTCGATCTCGGGCGCGATCCTGACCGGCTTTATGCTGGGGCTGATAGAAGGGGTGACCAAGGTCTTCTGGCCACAGGCCTCGACGACGGTGATCTTCGTGATCATGGCAATCGTCCTTCTGATCCGCCCTGCCGGGCTGTTCGGCAAGCAGGCCTGAGATGGGCCGTCAGAAACCAAGGCCCTTCAGACCGCAGGAGCATTGCACATGACCACGCAACCCGAGATCACCGCTGCCGGCCTGCCTGGCATGAGCGCAAGCCATCGCAACCTTTTCCTGCTTTTGCTGGTGATCGTCGCTGTGGCGCCCTTCCTGGCCTATCCTTTGCTGGTGATCAAAGTCCTCTGCTTCGGACTGTTTGCCCTGTCGCTCAATCTGATGCTGGGCAATCTGGGGCTGCTTTCTTTCGGTCATGCCGCCTATTTCGGCCTGTCATCCTATGCTGCGGCCCATGCCGCGAAAGTCTGGGGTTTCACCCCCGAATTCGCACTTGGCTTTGCGGTGCTGGTGGCCGTTGCGACCGGGGCGGTGTTTGGCGCACTTTGCGTGCGCCGCCAGGGCATCTATTTTGCCATGGTGACGCTCGCCTTCGCCCAGATGATCTACTTCTTCTCGCTCCAGGCTCCGTTTACCGGCGGCGAGGATGGCATTCAGAATGTGCCGCGCCGGGCGTTGTTCGGCCTCTTCTCGCTGCAAAGCGATATGGCGCTTTATGCCCTTGTCGCTGTCGTGTTTTTCGTCGCGGTGCTGGCTCTCTACCGCATCACCTGGTCGCCCTTTGGTCAGGTCCTGCGGGCGATCCGCGACAATGAACCGCGTGCGATCTCGCTGGGCTACCGGGTTGACCGCTACAAATGGGCAGTTTTCGTTCTGGCCGCCGGTTTCGCCGGGCTGGCGGGCGGACTGAAGGCGATTTCCTTTCAGCTGGCGAGCCTCACCGACGTCTATTGGGGCATGTCGGGCGAGGTGGTGCTTATGGTGATGATCGGTGGCATGGCGACATTCTTCGGACCGCTGGTCGGCGCGCTGCTGGTGATCTGGATGCAAAATGAGCTGGCCGCTTTCGGAGCCTGGGTCACCATCATGCAGGGGCTGGTTTTCATGGCCTGCATCCTCGTCTTCCGCAAAGGCCTGCTCGGGACCATTGCCGACAGGCTGGGCCTTAAGGTCTGAAGATCATCAGGGTCGTCCTGTGCCGCCTCACAGGCGCCGGATGGCCGGGTCCCCCGTGTTTCTCAGCACCACCACAGGCCTGGTCCCGGGCCGTTTGCTCCAGGTTGCGCAGGGCCTCCGAAACCGCCTGTCAGCAAGCATATGCCAGAGGCAGCAGCGCAGAGGTCCTTGCGCAAAACCACGCCCTTAAACCGAGCTGATCTGCGCGTGCAGCCGCTCTCCCCCCAGGGAGGCAAAGGCGCGTTGGCGGCAGGTCAGGACGATGATCTGCTGATCCTGCGCCACCCGGTGCAGGGCGGTGAACATCGCTTCGATCCGGTCATCATCACTATGGACCAGGGCATCATCGAGGATCACCGGCACCGATCTGCCCGACTGGGCAAAGAGCCGCGCAAAGGCCAGCCGCGTCAGCACCGCCAGCTGTTCCCTGGTTCCACCGGACAGGATCTCGATCTCTTCATCCTGACCGTCGCGCATCAGTGCCACCGGCAGGAGGCTGGTATCGTCTATCCTGAGCGATGCGCCCGGATGCAGGATCGACAGAAGCGGGTCAAGTTCGCGCAGGACCGGGCCAAGATAGGCTTCGCGCGCCTCGCGTCTGGCCGCTTCGAGCGCCGTCCGCAACCGGGCAAGCGCCTTCACTTCGCGTTCATAACGGGCCGCGCGGGCAAGGGCGGTCGCTTCGCGGCCCCGCAGATCGCCAAGCGCCTCCTCGATCCCCTCATCGGCCAGCGCCCCGATTGAGCCGCTCACCCCGGCAAGGTCGCTTTCCAGCCGTGCCCGGTCGCGCCTCCGTCCCTCGATCACCGAGGCAAGGCGGGTGACAGCCGCCCGGGCGGTCTCCAGATCGGGGGCGTTGGTGGTCAGCCGGGCCAGGGTCCCGGCGGCCTGGGTTTCGGCCCCGGCCAGCCCGGTCTGGACCTGGGCGAGGTGCAAAAGCCGCGCAGCAAGGTCCACCGGATCACCGGCCTCGGCTCGGACCGCGTCCAGCACCTGCCTGGCGGCCAGCTCCGCCGCACGCGATGCGGCGCGCGCCTCGCGCAGGCGGGCATGGCGGGCTTCGGCCTCGCGCCTGTGCACCTGCGCGCGCTCTTCGGTCTCTCTGGCACTGCGGAGCTGGTTTTGCAGACCGGCAATGTCTTCCGCCGCCGCCGCCTCCGGCGCCGCGCCCGGCAGATCACCCGCTTCGCTGCGCGCCACCGCCAGCGCCGTACGCAGGGCGTCGGTCCCCTCGGGCGCCAGCTCTGCAAGCAGCGCCCTCGCCTGGGATATGGCCGCATCGAGCCGCCCGGTCTCGGCAAAGGCATGACGCGCGGCCGCCAGATCCGCCGCGCCACAGGCCATCAGCGCTGTGGCCAGCCGGTCCTGCGCCTGTTGCAGCTTTGCGCCGATATCACCTGCCGCAACGAGGCCCGGGTCGATCACCATCCGGCCGATGCCGGGCAGATTCAGCGCGGTGCTTCCCCTGAGCTTCAGCCCTTCCGCGCCAATGGGCTGACCTGCGGCCGTGACCCGCGCCGCGCCCGAATAGGTGAGGGTCACCGCAACAAGGCGCGCTTCGTCCTGAAGCGCCAGGCGGTCGCGCTCGCCCTGGGCTTTTTCCGCCAGATCCAGCAGGTCGCGCGTGACCTTCAAAGGGCTGCGGGCCGCGAGATGGTCATCAAGCGCCGCGCGCTGACGGTCGGCGCGTTCCAGCCTCGCGGCAAGACCTGCCATACGATCGCGTGCGGCCAGCGCCAGCCCGGCCCGTTGCGCAAGATCCAGCCGCGCGGCAAGGGCCTGCACCGCCCCCGCGGCGGCGGCCTGTTCGCGGGCCGCTGTCGTATCAAGGGCTGCGGCCTCGCTGGTCAGGGCCTCGGTTCTCGCCAGCTCTTCCGAGGTCTTCGCCTGCGCGGCTATGGCCTGGCCAAGCCGGAGTTTCAGATCTTCAAGCCGCCGGATCGTTTCCGCGCCCTGCCCTGCGGTCAGCTGCGCCAGTCGAAGGTCGCTTTCGGCCTTGCGGGCCTGTTCGGCATGGGTTTCGGCCGCGCGCAATGCCTGGCCTGCCTGATCAAAGGCGGCCTGGTCGCGCGCCGCCTGATCCGGGTCGGCCAGCCGGATCAGATCGCGGGTGATCGCCGCGCGGTTTGCCAGTTCAGAGGAAAGCCGGGCCACCTTGATCTCAAGCCCCGCGCGGTCCTGTGCAAGCGCTTCGGCCTCGTCGGTGGCGCGCGCCCATTCCCCGCCCGATCTCGGCCGCAGCGTATTGGTTGCAAGCTTCGCAAGCGCCTCGTTCACCCGCGCCAGAACTTGGTCCATACGCCGCCCGCCGGTCATCATTTCGATCTCGCCCGCGACCGAGGACAAAAGATCGCGCCGCGCTGTCAGCGCCTTTTCGCGGTCCGATTTATCGGCGGCACCGGCGCCTTCCGGCTCCATCCCAAGAAGACCCTGGCGCACCCATAAAAGCCCCGAAGGCCCGGCCAGCCCCTGACCTGTCAGCCGGTCAATCCAGGCCTCGGCCTCGTCCTCCTGCGCGATCAGCCGGCCCGCCGCATCCAGCACCCGCGCCGTCGGGCGCGACAGCCAGCGTTTTTCCAGCCGGAACCGGCCCTCGGGAAGGTCAAGCTCGACCGCGACCTCGGGGGCACCGCCCGAATGGGGCTGCAATGCTTTCACCGGCGCGCGCGATGACCGATGCGGCTGGAAGAACAGGGCATGCAGCCCGTCGAAAAAGGTCGATTTGCCGAACTCATTGGGCTGCGACAGCACCGAGACCCCGTCGCCTATGCCCTCGATCCGGGCACGTTTTGCGCCAAAGCGGCGCAGATTGGTCAGCTCAAGCGCGCGGATCTTCATGCCTCGACCTCCTGCACCAGCGCATAGAGCCGGGACAGTGCCATTTCGGCCAGCTGGCGGTCGATCCGGGCCAGCGCCGGGTCGCGGGCCTCGTCGAGCAAACCTTCTGCGGCCCGGCGCAACGCACCGCCCCGGTCGATCAGGTCGAGATCATCCGGCTGCACATCTGTGCCAAGGCGGGAAAGATCGGCCTCGAACCAGCCGAAATCCGGGGCGATCGCGGCCAGCGCGGCCTCAAGGCCGGCGCGTTCGGCCAGGGTCAGACGGCCGCTGGCCTCGATCCGCAAGAGACTGTCCCGGCGTTGGTTTTCGCCGGGCAGAAGCCCGGCAAGATGGCCCGCAATATCCTCGCCCGGCAGCAGATCGAGCTCTGGCCGCAGCCAGTGAAACTGACCGGTTGGGGTGACTTCCACCCGTGCCGGCGCGCCGCCGGCGTCAAGGCCGACCGCAAGCGCGCCCGGCGCTGTGGGATGTTTGAACCCATCCGCCTCGGGTGTACCGCAATACCAGGTCGCAGGGCCTATCTGCATCCGCCCATGCCAGTCGCCAAGGCCCAGGTAATCAAGACCCGACAGCCGCGCCCGATCCGGCGGGATGATCCCCGGGCTGCCCTCGCCATCGGTGAAATCCATGATCGCGCCATGGCCAAGGCCGATGCGGATCGCGCCCTCCGGGGTTGGCGCCGACATCGCTTCGGTCAGATCGCGCCCCGGGCGGCGTTGTGTCGGGGGCGCCGGCAAAAGCCAGATACCGGGCGCAAGTTCCAGCGCGCCGGGCCGGTCAAGAACCGTCAGATTGGCCGGCGCATCGGCAAGGATCCGGCGCCAGAGCTCGGTCGCCGCGAGGCTGTCATGATTGCCGGGCATCAGGAACCAGCGCAGATCGCCCTCGACCGCCATGGCCCGCAGCGCGTGGCGCAAAGTCTCGGGCGAAGGGGTCTCGGCGTCGAATGTATCACCCGCCAGCAGCACATCGCGCGCGCCATTGTCGCGGGCCGCATGGGCGAGACGGGAAATGACCGTATGGCGCGCCTCGCGCAGGCGGCCGCGAATGTCTTCGGGAAAGCCGCCAAAAGGCCGACCCAGATGCAGATCAGAGGTGTGAAGAAAGGTATAGGTCATGCGGGGTTCCAGGCGGGGGATCAGGGCGGCCCGGCCGCTGATCGCAGTTTGATGCGATACGGACGAGGCGCGCAAGGCGCGGCTTGCCGCAATACTGGCCCTGTCCGATCTGATCCGGTTATCAATGCGGCTGAAATGGACATATCCTTGTACCACGACAACCGGGATCCGCTCTGCGCGACCGCTTTTGGGTCTTATGATGCCGGAGCCCTTACGGATACCTTTGGCCTGTCATCACGACAACAGCGCCTAGAGGCGGCGCGAAACAAGGATCAGATATAACCCACCCAGCAGCCCTGTGGTCAGCCCGATCGGCATAGCAAGGCCGAAAGGCGCATTCTGGCTGACGAGATCCGCGCTCAGCAGCAGGAGAGCCCCGGCAATTGCTCCCGAAACCACCGGCACATCGGGCGAACGGGTCAGCCAGCGCGCCAGTTGCGGCCCGGCCAGCGCGACAAAAGCAATCGGGCCGGTACAGGCTGTCGCAACGGATGCCAGCCCGACCGAGGCCAGCACCAGAACCAGCCGCGTGCGCCCCGGGTCCAGCCCGAGCTGGCGCGCGAGATCATCACCCATCGACATGACCAGAAGCCGCCGTGCATTCCACAAAACCAGCGGCGCGAAGACGACCAGCCCGGCAAAGGCGGTTGCGACATGGGTCCAGTCACGCGCGGCCAGGGATCCGGCCAGCCAGATCTGGGCTGACATCGCACGTTCCAGATCGCCCATCACCATCAACAGCGTGTTCAGCCCCGACATCAGCGCGCCCATGCCGATACCGACAAGGATCAGCCGGTAGCCGCCGCCCCCTTCCCGCCCGCCTTTCCGGCCGCGCGCCAGCCAGAGGACGACCAGTGCCGTCATCACCCCCGAGGCCACTGCCGCCAGCGCGGTCTGCACCGGCCCGGCATTGAACAGGATGATCTGCGCAATTGCGCCGCTTGCCGCGCCTGTGGTGAAACCGATCACATCCGGCGATCCGAGCGCATTTCGTGAGATCGACTGAAACACCGCGCCGGACATGCCAAGCGCCGCCCCGACCATCGCGGCGGTCAGCAGCCGCGGCAGCCGGATGCGCAGGACAAGGCGGTTGATCACATCGGTTTCGGCCTGGCCGGTCAGACCCGCCAGCGCCCCGGCAGGCGTAAGCCGCGTTGTGCCGCTGGCCAGCAGGAAAAGGCCAAGGAGCAGGCCAAATGCGATCAGCAGCCCGCAGACCAGCATGGCGCGGGGGCGCCATAACAGGCTGAGCCCGCCGATCCGCAAGACGCGCTGGCCTCTGGCCCTCACAGCCGCACCAGCCGGAAACGCCGCGCGACATGAATGAAGAACGGCCCGCCAAGGATCGCTGCGACGATGCCCGCTGCCAGCTCGGCCGGAGGGGCCACGATACGGCCAAGGATATCGGCCGCGGTCAGGATGCCTGCGCCGATAATCGCGGAAAGCGGCAGGAGGCTGCGATTGTCCGGCCCGCTCAGCGCCCGCGCCAGATGCGGCGCGACCAGCCCGACAAAGGCAATCGGCCCGGCGCTTGCGGTTGCCGCCCCGGCCAGGATCATCACCGAAAGGCAGGACAGCGCCCAGACCGGCCCCGGCCGCAACCCGAGCGCGCGACCGATCTCGACCCCCATCGACAGGGCATTCAGATCGCGCGCCAGCACCAGCGCCAGCCCGCCGCCCAGTACAAGGGCCGCCCACATCACCAGAGCGACCGCCATGCCGCGCCCCTCCAGCGTGCCCGAACCCCAGTTGCGGAATATATCCAGCACATCCAGCCCGGAATTCAGGATCACAAAGCCGGTCGCCGCCCCCAGAAGCACCGAAAGCCCGGCGCCCGCCAGCACAAGACGCACCGGATCTGTGCCCGACCCATGCGCGCGGCCCAGAATAAAGACCGCAACCCCCGCCAGACCGGCACCGACAAAGCCGAACCAGACATATTGCGTGATCTGGGTCAGGCCAAAAGCCGATGCCCCCAGGACAACCGCCATCGCCGCACCGGAATTCACACCCAGAAGTCCCGGCTCGGCCAGGGGGTTGCGCGTCACCGCCTGCATCACCGCCCCGGCAAGGCCAAGCGCGGCACCGGCGCCAAGCGCCAGCGCGGTGCGGGGCAGCCGCAATTCGCGCAGCACAAGATGCAGGTCATTGCCGGGATCAAAGGCGGTCAGGGCGCGCCAGAGCTCCGACAGCGGCACCGCGCGCGAACCGATGGCGAGACTGGCAAGCGACAGCAAAAAAAGCACCGGCAACCCGGCCAGCCAGATCCCTGCGCTCCTCCTGCCGCCATTGCCCGTCATCTGGCGAAATAACGCCCGATGGTTTCCAGAATATCGCGGCCGGAATAGTAATCGACGCGGAACGAGGTCGGCCCCAGCGGCCAGACCTGGCCGGATTTCACCGCCGGCAGATTGGCCAGAACCGGATCGGCCATAAACGCCTCCACGCTTTCTTCGGTGCCGTTCAGGAGAAAGACCCCCTCGCCGGTGATCGCCGCGCCAAGATTCTCATGCGAGATGAAATCGAAATCCGAAGCCCGGGTAACATTGCCCGCCATCGCCTCCGGCAGACCCGTCACCGTGAAGCCAAGGACCGAGAGCAGCTTTGCCTGGGCGCTGGTCGGTTTTGATACCGCGTAAGTGCCGCTGAAATTATACGATACCAGCGACACATCCCCCGGCGGGATCGTAAGCCGTGCCGCCAGATCAGCGGCGCACGCGTCGAAATCCCGGATCACCGCCTCGGCGCCCGCCTCATGCCCGGTGGCACGGCCGAGCTGGCGGGCAAGATCTTCCCAGGACCCGGAGGAATAGTCCAGTACGACCACTGTCATGCCCTGTGCGCGCAACGCCGGGACATAGGGCAGGATCGCATCTCCGCCGGTCGAAGAGGCCACAACCAGATCCGGGTCGGCCAGGATCAGCGATTCGATGTCAAAGGTCAGATTGCCGTAAAGCTGCGCGACGCCGCGTTCATCCGCCGTCTTCGCCCATTGCAGGAAGAAGCCCTTTTCGTCGGTCAGTGGCCCGATCATCGCCATTGATGTCGATTTCACCGGCGCGTCAATTGCCAGCAGGATCCCGGTCAGGCTGGGCGCGGTCGAGGCGATATTGACCGGCTTTGCCGCGATCACGACCTCGCCAAGCGCATCGGTCACCCTGCGCGGCCAGCCTTCTTCGGCCCTGGCAGTGAGGGGGGTGATCAGGGCAAAAACGGTCAGGGAAAGGCGCAACATACGGATACCTTTTGTCATTCTCAGACCGGCAGATCGATATCGCCAAGAGTTTCCAGGGTGAGGCCCCGGGCGCGCAGCGCCTCATATTCGGCAAGCCGCGCGCGGTCGAGATCCGAGCTGCTCATCCCCTTTTTCCAGTAGCCAAGCACCTGGAGATCAGCGCGCGCCACGCCGGCCTTGCGCAGATGATTGCGCAGATCGCGCATCTCGACGCGCTCGCCTGCGGCCCAGACCGTCCAGTTATGCGGATCGGGCAGGGCCGTCGCCGCCTGAAGCAAACTCTGCGCTGTTCCCGCCGCGACGCCCGCCGGACGCAGGATAAGATGCAGATCAACCCCGTCAGGGCGCGGCAATTCGTCAAAGGCACCACGGTCCGGGGTCTCGATCCAGGCGGAGCCTTTCAGCCCGGCAGGCCAGGCCTTCAGGATCGCATAGACCGCCGGGATCGCGGTTTCGTCGGCAAAGATCGCCGCCCGCCTGTCGCCCGAGGGCAGCGGGATGAAATGCTGGCGCGGCCCGATCATCGGCAGCACCGTGCCAGGACGCGCGGCTTTCAGCCAGCGCATCGCCGGGCTGTCATCCTCATGGATCACGAAATCAATCTCGACTTCGCTGCGCAGAGGATCGAAGGCGCGGATCGTGTAAACGCGCACCACCGGGCGCTGCCCTTCGGGTTCCCCGACCGCAATGCGCACGGCCTGGTTTGGCGGCATCCATGGCGCAGGATCTGCAGGTGCGATCCGGCCGGTCACCCGTGCGACCGAAGCGAAAGGCCTGCTGATCGAGATGACTTCCATCCCGATCCGCTCCATTCCGCGCATGTGATCCTCTTCCTCAAGAATCCCGCTGCGGTCTTCGACGGATTCTGTACTGATCCTGGCCATATGCTCATCCTTGCGCGCGCAGCTCCGGAGCCGGGCGCGAATTTGCCTCTGTGCTGCCGGGGATACTGTAGGGGAATGGCTGGCCCCGGCCGGAAACGACATCGGAAGGGGGTAGCTGGTTCCCATATTGCAGAGCGCATCCCGCAATGCAATACGAAGAGCCGCCAAAAAACCCGCCGGGCCTGCGGTCGGGCGAAAGGAGAATATGATGCATCACCGTCTGAGCGCCGAGAATGTGACGCTGCGCTATGAGACGCGGATGATCTCGCGGGATCTGTCGCTGGAGGTGCCGGACCGATCTTTCACGGTGATCGTCGGCCCAAATGCCTGTGGCAAATCCACTCTTCTGCGGGCGTTGTCGCGGCTTTTAACCCCGGAAAGCGGGCGGGTGCTGCTGGACGGAAAGGCGATCCATACCCTGCCCTCGCGTGAGGTGGCGCGCCGGCTTGGCCTTTTGCCACAGTCGCCGGTCGCGCCCGAGGGGATCAGCGTGGCGGATCTGGTCGCGCGGGGACGCTTTCCGCATCAGAGCTTTCTGCGGCAATGGTCGCAAGGGGATGCGGCAGCGGTCGCGGCGGCGCTGCGCGATACCGGCACAGCCGATCTGGCCGACCGGCCGCTGGCGGAACTGTCAGGCGGGCAGCGGCAAAGGGTCTGGATCGCGATGGCGCTCGCCCAAGAAACCCCGATCCTTTTGCTGGATGAGCCGACGACCTTCCTTGATATCGTGCATCAGGTTGATTTGCTTGAAATGCTGGCACGTCTGAACCGCGCCGGGCGCACGGTGGTGGCGGTTCTGCATGAGCTGAACCTCGCCTTCCGCTATGCGACCCATCTGATCGCGATGCGCGAGGGACAGATCATCGCGACCGGCGCGCCTGATGTCATCGTCACCGAAGATCTGATCCGGCAGGTGTTTGATCTGCCGGCGCTGGTGATGCCCGATCCACTGACCGCGCGTCCGATGGTGATCCCCTGCCCGCGCGCGGGGGATCAGGGCTGATCAAGCGCGCTTTGCCCACCTGTAGCGCGGTTTATCAGCCTCGCCACATCCTGTAGTGCAAGCCGGTCGCCCGGCGCATTCAGCTTCCCCAGATCGGTGACCGAGGTCACCACACAGACCAGTTCGCCCTGGGCATCGAGGATCGGAGCAGCCTGGCCGGTGATACCTGACAGAAGATGGCTTGTCAGTTCGACCCAGCCGGTGCGGCGGATCTGGTCAAGCTGCGGGCGCTGCACCGGGTCGCCGGCGAAAGCGGCGGGCTGGATCCGGCGCGCGGCCTCGATCACGGCGCGCGGCAGAAAGGCCTGAAACACCTGGCCACAGGCTGAATTGTCGATGGGCAGCACATCCCCCAGCTGCACCGGCGAAATCGCGAAAAGCGCGCTGCGATACCAGCGGACAAGGGTCGGGCCCCGTTCGGTCCAGATCGCGACCCCGCCGCTGATCGCGTGATTGGTGGCCAGCTGCTTCATCTGCATCCCGGCCATTTCAACAGCATCAACCCGGCGCAGCGCCGCAATGCCTATCGACAGAGCCGCCGCGCCCAGATCGTAATGGCTGGAGACCGGATCCTGCACCGCGAGCCCCTCTTTCACGAGGCTTTGCATATAGCGATGCGCGGTCGAACGTCCGGTGCGCGACAGCCGCGCGAGCTCTCCCAGAGGCAGCGCACGTTCGGCGGCGGCGAGGATGTTCAGGAACCGCATCGCGACCGAGATCGACTGAATGGTGGTCACCCGCCTTGTATCGACAGCGCCGGCATCCTCGTCGGGGAAAATCTCGAATTCCATCATCCCTGGGATTCCTTTGCCTCGGGCAGCGACCATGAAAGGCTCTGCGGGATCTTAATGCAGCATGGGCGCCGGGGTAAAGGCCCGCACATGGCAGCCGAATTGACATGCATAACGCGTTATGCAATTCGGAACGCATCATATGCCGCCAGCCCATCGCCCGCCTCCGCATGTGCCTCACCAGAAACCGGGGAACATCATGCCGAACTTTCATCATGGCAGGCTGGCGCGTGGGGCCAGCCTGCTGACCATAATTGCAGCCCTCGCGGCCCATGCTGCCTATGCCCAGGACACGCCTGTCGATCTTGGCACGATCTATCTGACCGGCGAAAAACAGCAGCGCGATCTGAAGGATACCGCGAGTTCGGTGACCCTCGTGACCGCAGAAGAGCTTGAACAGGACAAGCCGGGCAAGGATGAGGTCCGCACTGTGCTGCAGGGCACGCCGAACGTCATCTATACCGACAATGTCTCCACCCCCGTGATCCGGGGCCAGAACTCTGAAGGCCCGCATACCGGCGCGACGGCGTTCTTTGCCGGGACCATGCCGCGCGCGACAGTCAATGTGGATGGTCATTATCTCAGCTGGGCCGAGCTGTATTTCGGCGGCACTGCCACCTGGGATGTCGGCAGCGTCGAGGTCTTCCGCGGGCCGCAAACCACCAGCCAGGGCGCCAATGCCATTGGCGGCGCGATCCTCGTGAATACCAAAGACCCGACCTGGGAGCCCGAGGGCAGCTACCGGCTGGAATTCGGCAATTACAACCAGCGCCGCGCCTCATTTGCCTGGAGCGGGCCGATCAATGACCAGCTCGCGGCACGGATCGCGCTGGATTACGCGGCGCGCGACACCTTTATCGATTATGTCAGCCCGCGCTTTATCCAGAACGAAATCGGCCAGGATTTCAGCAATTTCACCGGTCGGGCCAAGCTGCTGTGGCAGCCCGCCGATATTGACGGGCTGACGGTCAAACTGACCTATTCGCGCTCGGATGTGACCCGACCAAGCGCCGAAGGTGCGGCGGAAGACCCCGAATACAGCGATCTGCGTTCGATCACGATCTGGATGCCGGGCTGGGATACGGTGACCGATACCGCTGTGCTGGATGTCGATTACGATCTGGGCAACGGCCTTGTGCTGACCAATAAATTCGAGACCTCGAAATCCGATGTTGAACGCCGCGTCGGCACGCCCACCGCCGGTGACGCCAATATGTGGCGCAAGAATTTCTCGAATGAATCGAAGCTGGCCTTTGGCACGCCCGAAGATGTTTTCTCTGGGGTGGCCGGTCTTTACGTCGCCTATAGCGATCAGGATGAATGGCTGAACCAGGGCGGTATCTCGACCTTCAACGACAAGAAGAACCAGCTAGGCGTCTATGCCGAACTCAGCTGGCGTATTGATGACCAATGGACGCTTTCGGGCGGCCTTCGCTATCAGCGTGACCATCTGCGTCGCACCGGCGATGTCTCGCCGCTCTTTGCCAACAGCGATATCGATTATGATCAGACGTTTGAGGAGGTGCTGCCGAAGCTTACCCTGTCCTATGCGGCGACGCCGGACTGGACCGTCGGCGCGATGATCTCGAAGGGCTATAATCCCGGCGGCATTTCGCTTGATTTCGTCGGCACCCACGACTGGACGAAATACAAGGAAGAGACCGTCTGGAATTATGAACTCTTCAGCCGGGCAAGCCTGATTGACGAGACGCTCTTCCTGACCGGAAACCTCTTTTATATGGATTACACCAACGCCCAGCACAGTGTGACCCAGATGACCTCGTCCGGGATCAACCAGACCCAGACGCTGAATGCTGAAAAAGCCCATTCCTACGGGCTTGAGATCGGTGCGGATTACAAGCCCGTCGACAGCCTGACGCTGCGCGCAAGTGCCGGTTTCCTCAGGACGAAGATCGACGAGATGTCTTCGGCAAAGGCCTGGGAGGGCAATGAATTTGCCCGCTCGCCCGGCAAGACCTTTACCCTTGGCGCAAGCTGGGATGCGAGTGACAAGCTGAAGCTTGGTGGCCAGGTGCGCTTTATTGACGGCTATTATTCCAATACCGCCAATACTCCGGCCTATGAGGTGGACAATTACACCCTCGTGGATATCCATGCGAGCTATCAGCTGCGCGACAATCTTGAAGTCTATGGCTATGTGAACAACCTCTTCGACGAACGCAGCCCGACCCTGCTCGAGGCCGCGCGCGGCACAGTGGCCTTCACGCAGGGCTCGATGACCTCGCCGCGAATGTTTGGCATCGGCATTCGCGGCACGTTCTGAGCCATCGCGACAGAAACTGCGGCCGGCCCGTCTCTGGGCCGGTCGATTCATGAACTGACGAGGCAGGGCGATGAAGCTCCGACCGAAACTCTGCATTGGGATCTCGCTGGCGCCGACCTGGCTGTCTGGCGAAGGCTGGCGGCTGGATGGCAGCGGCATCGAGGGGCTTTATTCCAGCGATTTTGCACTGGAAACCGCACAG
Source organism: Rhodobacter sp. 24-YEA-8 (assembly GCF_900105075.1). Taxonomy (NCBI): domain Bacteria; kingdom Pseudomonadati; phylum Pseudomonadota; class Alphaproteobacteria; order Rhodobacterales; genus Rhodobacter; species Rhodobacter sp. 24-YEA-8. The sequence continues at coordinate 50,752 of NZ_FNSK01000006.1, read as the reverse complement.
CGCGCCGAGGCCGCCCATCTCGATTTCGCCTTCCGCCCCGATGCGAGCTTTCTGCCATTGGCGATCATGGACCAGTCCTTTGGCTTTTCCAGCCTGGACGCGACTTTGCTGATGACTTCGGTCGCGCGCGAGACGCGGCGGATCGGCCTCGTGACCACGATCTCGACCACATTCGGCCATCCCTATCAGGCCGCGAGGCAGCTGATGTCGCTGCACTGGCTCAGCAAGGGCCGCGCCGGCTGGAATGTCGTGACCGCCTTGCAGGGCAATGAGAATTTCGGCGTGGCAGAGATGCCTTCCTCGGATGCGCGCTATCTGCGCGCGCGTGAATTTACCGATGTCGTGCGCAAACTGTGGTCCAGCTTTCCATCCGGGGCGCTGCTGGTTGACCGCGAGACCGGGCGCTATGCCGATACCGATCTGATCCTGCCGATCAACCATCGCGGCCAGGGATTCGAGGTTAAGGGGCCGCTGAACCTGCCGGCATTTCCCGGTCCGGGGATCCCGCTGATGCAGGCGGGCGGGTCGGCCACCGGCATCGATTTCGCGGGGGAGGTGGCGGATATGGTCTTTGGCATGACCCCCGATCTGGCAACGGCGCAGCAGATGCGCAGCCAGCTTTCCGCCCGCGCCGTGGCGCATCGCCGCGCGCCGCGTGATATCCGGCTTCTGCCCGGGCTCAGCCTCTATCTGGCCCCGACCCGCGAAGAGGCGCGCGCGCTGTTTCAGGACAACCACCGCCGCGTCGGACGCGCGCAGCGTCTCCAGCGCATCCAGGAAGCCATCGGGCTGGATCTGAGCAGCTGGCCCGATGATCGCCGCCTCACCCCGGCCGATCTGCCGAAAACGCATCACTCCATGCGGTCTGCCAGCCATCGTGCCCTCTTGCAGCGGATCGTGTCTGACACGCAGCCAACGGTGGCCGAACTGCTGGCGCGGCCCGAGATCCTGTCATCGGTGCATTGGCAGATCGTCGGCACCCCCGAAGACGCGGCCCGGGAAATCGCCGTCTGGCATGACGCCGGCGCGATTGACGGCTTTATCGCTGTGCCCGGCGGCTCGCCTGAAAGCCTGCGCCTGACACTGGAGGACCTCGTGCCGCGACTGGTCAGCGACGGGCGCTTCCGCCGGGATTATGCGGGCGACACATTCTTTTCGCATCTGACGGAAGACTGACCCGGGCGCCGGTCCGGGCCAGGACTGTCCGGGCTCAGAACCGGGTGGTCAGGCCAAGATGGAGCCGGCGACCTTCGGGCAGAACATCGCCCTCATGCCGGTCGTTCAGGTTATAGACCGCCAGCACGCCGCTGACCCGGTCACTGAGATCAAAGCTCAGGCCCAGATCGACAATCACATGCGCAGGGATCGGCGGCTGCCGTCCCGAAGCGGGCGCGCGGCTGCGGGCGCGGGCCTGACCCCAGAGGTTCAGCCGATCTGCCACCTGCCAGTCGAGCGAGAGATTCAGCATATGCAGCGGCAGGTTGTGAAAGCGTTGCCCGACATTACGGCCCCGGGTCACGCGCGACTCCGAATACGTATAGCTCGCGGCGATATTCCAGTCGCCCAGGGGCAGATCCAGCGCCAGCTCGGCCCCGCTGAGCCGCGCACTGTCATCGTTGATATATTGCGTCACGGCAACATATGGCGTTCCGTCCAGCAGGCAGCCCGGCGCCTGGCCGGTCGGCGTGCGGCACAGATCGGCCCGGGCGATCCGGTCGTAAAAACGGCTGTGCCAGAGCGTCGCGCCCAGGTGCAGCCCTTCGGGTCCGGTCCAGATCAGGCCAAGCTCGACATTGGTGCTGCGTTCCGGCCGCAACGAGGAATTGCCCCGGTCGCGCGATCGTCCATCGCCGCCCGAGGGCTCGGCCACACCATCATCGGCCTGTTTCAGCGCAGGCACCTTATAGCCGCTGCCAATGCCGCCTTTCAGCACCAGATCCGGTGTCATATACCAGATGAAAGAGGCGCGCGGCGTCAGCGCGAAGCCGTATTTCTGGTTCTGATCGGCACGCAGGCCAAGGGTCAGCGTCAGGTCTTCGCCCAAAGGCAGCGCGCCTTCCAGAAAGACCGAATGATGCCAGCGATGCAGGCGCGGGTTCGCCAGATCGGGCAGCCGGTCCGGGTCGTGCCTGGTCCGCTCCCGGCGGTATTCATAGCCAAGGGTGAGGTTGCGCCGCCCCTCGCCCAGCGTGGTGCGGGTGTTGAAGACCAGCGCATCATGGCCGCTTTCATTGCCCGATCTGAAGTCGGTCGCTTCCCATTGCAGAAAGCTGGTGGTCTCGCGATTTTCGCCCCAGCTGATGCGATGTGACAGCGCCGCGATGCGGTCGGTCACCCTTGTATCGGCAAGGCTGCGCGCGGACAGGGGGCTGCGGCTGAAATCGACGCGACTTTCCTGCAGGCTCAGCTCAAGGCTCTGATCCGCCACAGGGATCCAGCGCAGCCGAAGGCCCGATATGCTGCGCCGCGCCGCGCCGAGGCCCTGGCTCTGATAGCCCGCGCTGATCCGGTCATCCTCCTGCCGGGCCGTGAGCGATGTGAACAGCGCAAGCCCCAGCCGCCCCGGAACCAGCGGCCCGCCCAGCCAGACCCGCGCCTCCTGGCTGTTCCCCGAGGCCGGATCACTGGCCTTGCCAAAGCCCCGCATAGCCTCGCCGCCCCAGATCCCGGGAATGTCGCGCGAGATCACATTGATCACGCCGCCCGCTGCTGCCGACCCGTGCAGCGCCGATAACGGGCCACGGATCACCTCGATCCGGTCCAGCGCCAGAAGGGGCGGCAGGAACCCGATCCGCGTGTTCAGCCCATGGCCGTTATAGCTGGCCTCTTCCGAGGCGCTGAGCGGGCGGCCATCGATCATCAGAAGCACATAGCTTTGCCCCATGCCCCGCAGGGAAATCGCCGGCAGCCCTTCGCGCCCCGGGCCGGGCACATACAGGCCCGGAACGCTGCGCAGCGCATCGGCGAGGCTCGCCATCGGGCGGCCCGAAAGCCCCTCTGCCGGGATCACGGTCACCGAGGCGGGCGCATCGATCAGATGCTGCGGCTGGCCGCTCGCCGTCAGGACGATGGTCCCGAGATTTTCGGCCGGTGATACCGGTGCCGCCGCAGGCAGCGTGACGACAAGGCTGCCATCCGAGGTGAACCTGTACACCGCGCCGCTGCCCGACAGCACCTGATCCAGTGCCGTCTGCAACCCTGTAATGCCCCGGACCGCCGGAGCATTCAGCCCGGCGCTGTCGCCTTTGATCAGAACCGAAATGCCCGCGCTTTCGCCGATGCGGGTCAGCGCCCGCGCCAGCGGCAGTGCGGGCTGATCAAAGGTCGCGCCCGGCTCGGCCGGTGATGGGACCGGGGTAAGGGATGTAAGGCACATGGCCAGCGCCGCCGCGCACAAAACACTGCCGCGCGCGGCCCGGCAATGGGGCGGCCGCGCGGGGCAATATGATCTGGCGCGGCTGGCTCGCATCCTGTCCTTTCTCTGGCCGTGCCCGGCACGGGCCCTTGCCTGACCTTCACGCATGAGGCCATGCCCCACTGAACCCGCGCCCTGGCGGATTTGCGGCAATATCGCTGGCAGAGGGAGGGCTGGCAGGCGACGTCGCTGGCCCCGGCGGCTGGCGAGAGGGTCACATCAACAGATTGCCACCCGGCAGGGCGAAGATGCGAAAGCCCATCGCCTCTGAAAGCGCCTGCAATTCGGCGCCGGTATCGGAGAGGCTGATACTGCCCGAGATCTTGCGATCAGCCAGTGCCGCATCCCCGAAAAGGATCGCGCCGGCACCATGGCGGGCCAGCACCCCGGCGACTTCGCGCAGGGTCACATCGTAAAAGATATAGCGCCCGTCGCGCCAGGCCAGCGCCTCGGGCGCATCACTGCCGGCAAGCTGCGGTGGCGCACCAGGGCGCAGGCGCACTTGCTGGCCGGGGGTCAGATATATCTCGGCGAGGCCGGGCGTCGTGATCGCGATACTGCCCTCTTCCAGCGAAATCTCAACGCAATTGCCGCAATCGCGAACCCCGAATTGCGTGCCAAGCGCACGGATTTCGGTCTCGCCCAGCCGCACGGTAAAGGGGCGGCCGTCTTTTTCAACATCGAACCAGGCGGCACCGGTCAGCAGCGTCACCCGGCGGCTGTCGCTGTCAGCGGTGAAATCCAGCGCCGAACCACCGTCAAGCAATGTACGGCTGCCATCCTGCAGCGCGAAATCACGGATCTCGCCCGCAACACTGACGTGATCCGCCACCAGCCTCAGCCGCAGATCCGGGCGCACCTGGTTCAGCCAGAATGCGCCCACCAGCGAGGCCGCCAGCGCGAGCCCGGCGCCGGCCCGCCAGAGCCGCCGCCCGACAGGGCGCAGTGGAACGACCGCAACCGGCGCCTCCGCCGCGAGATCAGCACCCATCAGACCGGCAATCTGCCAGGCCTGTTGCGCTTTGGCAAAAGCTGCGGCATTGCGGCTGTCGGCCGCAAGCCAGGCGCGGAAAGCCCTGTCCTGCTCCAGCGCCGGATGCGCGGTCACTGCGACCAGCCATCCGGCGGCCTCATCACGGATCTGATCCTGGGAAACGGGGCTTTGCGCCAAAAGAACCGGCCTCATTCGCTGCGCTGTTGGGCGGGGCTGTCTGCGGGGGGATCTTCAAGCGCGCGGGCGCAGCGCGCCACCGCCTTCGCCATATGTTTTGCCACATTGCGCTCTGACATGCCACAGCGGCTTGCGATTTCCTGGAAGGTCAGGCCCTCGGCCCGGTTCATCAGGAACAGACGGCGCGTCGTTTCCGGCAGATCGCGGATCGCGCGTTTTACCGCCTCCTGCGACTGGCGCGCGGCGATTTCCGCGAAAGCCGGATCGGCGGGTGCGGCTTCGGGCAGCGCATTGCTGGTATGGCTGTCGCGCACTTTTTCGCGCCGCAGATGGTCGATGGCCGCATTCCTCGCGGAACGGCTGAGAAAGGCCGAAGGATTGCCGGAAAACGCACCTGTCACCCCGCGTGTCCGTTCCCAGACCCTGAGGAACACCTCATGGACCAGGTCGCGCGCAATCGCGGGATTGCCCGTTCGCCGCGCAATCTGCCGCTCAAGACGGGCGCTTTCCTCGCTGTAGAGGCGGCCGATTTCGTCGGACTCGGTGGAAGACATCAGGGGCGCCAGAGGATCCGGGACAGGGATGAAAGATCTGGCATAGAGGGGCGCGATGGCCCGCATCCGGCTGGAGCCAGACCCTATTTCGCGCCCCGGGCCCTGTCCACCGGCTGCGACGGTTCCGGCGGGCCCGGGCAGGTCGCTGTTGCATATTGGCGCCATTTTCCCCGCCCCGTCTCCGGTTTTGCAAAGGTGCAGCAAAAAACCGACAAAAAAACTTTGCACGTCGGTTCAGTGACCGCCTCTCTGCCGCGTGAACCCTTCATGAAACCGAATTTTGCTCTGGGCCCGACCTGGCCCTGCTGGGGGGATGTGATGAGAAACAACCACAAATTTAGGGCCGGGCTGTTATCGGGCCTGCCGGTCTGGGCCTTTGCGCTGGCCATGATCGCGCCGCAGACGGCTGTGATGGCCCAGACCCCGGAGACCGGCGAAGAGGAAGAAGCGCAGAACCTTGGCACCATTGTTCTGACCGCAACCGGCCAGGCTCAGGCCCTGCCTGACGCGCCTGCGACGGTCACAGTGATCACCGGTGAAGAGATCGCCTCACGGCCCTATGCCTCGATCGCCGATGTGCTGCGCCGCGTGCCGGGCGTGGTTGTGTCCTCGCCATCGGCGCGCTCCGGTGCCGAGACCATCTCGATCCGGGGCCTTGGCGAAAGCTATGTGCTGACCCTGGTCGATGGCCGCCCCATTGGCAATTCGCAGGAGGCGACCTATAACGGCTTCGGCTCCGGCCTCGCGATGTCTTACCTGCCGCCGCCTTCCGCCATCGAACGGATCGAGGTGATCCGCGGCCCGATGTCATCGCTTTATGGCACCGCGGCATCGGGTGGTGTGATCAATGTCATCACCAAGCCAGTTGCCGATGTCTGGTCCGGCTCGCTGATGCTGGGAAATTCTACCTGGCAGGACAATAATGCCGGTTCTGCGCATGAGGGGCGGTTCTATCTGAGCGGGCCGCTGATCGAGGGGCGCCTTGGCCTTGCGGTCTATGGCTCGATCCATGACCGCTCGAAGCCGGCGCTGCAGGTTGCGGGCACCGGCGCGCGCCCTTCGCAGGATACCGAACGCAAATCCATCGGGGCCAAGCTGACCTGGATGATCGACGACAATCAGGGCCTGGATTTCGAAGTGGCGTCCGGCACCTCGGACACCGTGAACCTGACCCCCGGCGGCACCCCCGGCGGCGTGAAGGTCGAGCGGATGAACTACGCGCTTGGTCACAAGATCACCTGGGGCGAGGGCTATGAAACCAACAGCTTCGTCACCTATGAAGATGTCGATTTCAGGAACGGCACCAATATCTCGGGCTATGAGCTCTGGAACCTGAATTCAAAAACCAATGTCAGTTTCGGGCGCCATGACCTGACACTGGGCTTTGATTACCGCGACGAGACCACCCGCCATTCGCCGAACCGCGTCAGCGTCAATCCGGTGATGACGCGCTGGAACTGGGCGGTGTTCGGCGAGGACAATTTCCACCTGACCGATGATGTGACGGTGACCTTTGGCCTGCGCTATGACGAGAACGAGCGCTATGGCTCGCATGTCACGCCGCGCCTCTATGCGGTCTGGCATGCCTCTGACGCGCTGACGATCAAGGGGGGTGTCTCGGGCGGCTATAAGACGCCATCGCTGAAACAGGCCGACAGCAATATCTTTGAACCTTCGGGCGGCGACGGCCGGGCGCGCGACCAGGGCAATACCAATCTGAAACCCGAAGAGAGTACCAATTTCGAGATCGGCGCGATCTGGGAATCGGAGGGTGGTGTGCAGATCGGCCTTACCGCCTATCACACCCGCTTCAAGGACCGGATCACGACCGAGCGGATCTGTATGAACCCCGCCGATCCGGTCAATTACCCCGGCCTGCCCACCAATTGCGGCATGAACACCCCCACCGATCCGATCAAATGGATCAACCAATATGTGAACCGCGACGCAGCAGAGCTGAACGGGGTCGAGGCGACCGTCGACTGGGTGTTGGGCGATGTCGGCTTCAACCTGAACTACACCTATGCCGACAGCAAGGTGACCAAAGGGGCGCGCACCGGCACAAGGTTCAACAACAGCCCGCTGCATGTCGCCAATCTCGGCGTTGACTGGCAGGCGAATGAGGCGCTGTCGCTCTGGGGCAATGCGCAATATCGCAGCGCTTCCTTTGACACCGGCAACAGCAGGATCAAGGAACATGCGATCTTTGATATCGGGCTCGATTACGAGTTCAACGAGAACGTCAAAGGGTCGGTCGCGGTCTATAATATCGGCGACAAGACCTTCGGCTCCACCAATTACAATGATGGCCGCCGCTTCTTTGTCGGGCTGACCACCACCTTCTGAGCCAATCCGATCCCGGCCCTTGTCACGGGGGCCGGGCGCTTTCTCACCGATCTTCCAGGAGCCGTCATGACCCGTCTTTCCCGCCCTGTTCTCGCGCTCGTCCTTCTGATGGGCAGCAGCTCGCTTGTCGCCGCCGATGCGGTGTTTGATGCGCCCGCGCCCTTTACAGGCCAGGTTTCCTTCTCGGGGCCGAACCGCAGCCCCGCCTATGCCGGCGGCGCGGTCGAGGTCTCGGGCGAAGGCTTCGCCCCTGGCCAGATCGTCACCCTGAGCCGGGGCGGCGATCTGATTTCGCCCGAGGGCCTCAGCGCCGATCAGGAGGGCAAATTTGCCTTCCCGCTGACCTTGCCGGCGGATGCGGTGACCGGCCAGCACCCGATCGTGGTCGAGGCCGAAGGCCCCGACAGCGCTGCCGTGGTCGACCTGAAAATCTCGCCCGAGATCCCGCTTTCGGGCGGGCAGAATTATACCGGCATCAGCGTGAAAACCGCGCCGGGCGTCTATCAGGTCGCCCATAGCGCCAAAAATGGCACCGTTTTTACCGCATCTGCCACCGGGCGCGGCGACAAGGGCACCTCTTCCATCGTCAAATTCGACGCGACCACGCTGGAAAAACTGGCCGAGGCCTCGCCCTATTTCGACAAGGAAAACGGGCTTTACGGCGCCTTTGGCATCGCGGTGGATGACGAGAATGGCACCGTCTGGGTGACGAATACCCGTACCTCTTCGGTCGCGATTTACAAGCAGGATGACCTCTCGCTGGTGAAGCAGTTCGAGCCGGGTTCGGTCGAAAAGCCCCGCGATGTGGTGATCGACCAGGCGCGCGGCCGGGCCTGGATCTCGACCCACCGCACGCGGATCGAGGAATTCGATCTGAAAACGCTGCAAAAGCTGGAAGGCTTCGAGGTGCAATCGGCCGAACGTGGCGGTCAGTTTGGCACCATGAGCCTCGTTCTCGACGCAGATAAAGGCCAGCTTTACACCGTGTCACTGCGCACGCCGGAAGTGGCCCGGATCGACCTCGCCAGCCGCGAGACCACAATCATCGCGCTGCCGGGGGCGAAGACCGCGTCGGGCGTTGATATCGACCCGGCGACCGGGCGGATCTTCATCGCCTCGCAAGGCAGCGATGACGTGATCGCGCTGGAGGCCGACGGCAAGGTGCTCTTTGACACGCCGGTCGGCGCGCAGACGCTGAATGTGGTCTTTGATGCGGTTTCCGGCCAGCTCTATGTGGCGAACCGGGCCTCGGACACGATCACCGTTGTTGATGCGGCGACGGGGGCGATCACCGCAAATCTCGACGGCCATTCCTTCCCGAACCACCTCGCCATAACCCCCGAAGGCGTGGTCTTCGCGGTCAACAAGGCGCGTGGCCCCGAGGATACCAAAGGCGATCAGCTGACCCGGATTGCCCCCGCAGAGTAAGCGGTTCCCCCCGTTGCGGCACACCGCTCCCGTGCCGCAGATCTCCCGCGCCCGGACCTCGCCCGGGCGCGGGGGTGATCCCCGCCCCCCCGCAGCTTTCCCGATCCGGATTCCGATATGCCAGCCCGCGCGCGCCAGACCGAAGCCGTAAGGCCGAAACCCGAAGATGAGGGATTGCGCTACCGCCTCGCAGTCATCTCGCGCAGCCTTGCGGCCCTGGCGGGGGGCTATTTACTGGCGAACCTCTTCGTGCTGGCCTTCCGCGCGCAGGTGCCGATGGAGCCGCGTGACGCAGGCCAGCTTGCGCTGATGCTGTCCTTTGTCGTCTTCGCCCTGGCCGCGATCTGGGCCTTTGCAACCCGTGACGCATGGCGCGCCTGGATCGGCATTCTGGTGCCGGTGGCGCTTTGTGCAGCCCTGTGGTGGTTCGCCCCGGAGGCCCGCGCATGAAAAACGGCTTCCGTCAGTCGATGGCCTGGCTGCACACCTGGACCGGGCTTTTGCTCGGCTGGCTCCTGTTCGCGATCTTCCTCACCGGCACCGTGGCCTATTTCCGCACGGAGGTGACCTGGTGGATGAAACCCGAACTGCACGCTTCGGTGGTCTCCGAAGACCCCGTGGGGCTCGCTGTGTCGCGGCTGAAGGAGCTGGCACCTGCGGCGGCGTCCTGGTCGATCACCCTGCCCGAAAGCCGCAGCCCGGTGCTCTCGGTTTCCTGGGCCAAGCCCGGCGAGGCCCCGGGCCGGCGCGGCGCGCCCGCGACTGTGCTTGATGCCTCCACAGGCGAGACCCTCACCCCGCGCGAGACGGCGGGGGGTGAATTCCTCTACCGTTTCCATTTCGAATTGCACGGATTGCCGCGTGAGCTGGCGCGCTGGATCGTCGGCATCGCCACAATGGCAATGTTTATCGCGATCATCTCGGGCGTCATCACCCATAAGAAAATCTTCAAGGAATTCTTCACCTTCCGCCCCGGAAAGGGCCAGCGTTCCTGGCTCGACATGCATAATATGACCGCTGTTCTGGCGCTGCCTTATCATATAATGATCACCTTTTCCGGGCTGGTGCTGTTTGTCGCCACGCTGATGCCCTTTGTGATCGAACGCGGCCCTGCGCGTGGCCCCGCGCCTGCCGTGGAGGTCGCAGAAGCCCTGCCGTCTCGCCCGCTGGCCCAGCTGACCGCGCTTGCACCGCTGCTGGCGCAGGCCGAAACCGCCTGGAACGGCATGCCGGTCGGGCGGATCCAGATCGAAAAACTGGATACCGGCCGGCCCGAGATCCTTCTGATCCCGCTCCGCCAGTCGGTGGTGACGGTGCAGAGCGGCTCTGGCTCCAACGGGTCCGAGAGGATGCGGTTTGACGGATTGAACGGCACGCTGATCGAGGCGACCGGTCGGCCCGAGGCCTCGGCGGTGGCCAATGTGAATATGGCGCTTGGTGCGCTGCACCGGGCGCGGTTTGCCGATACCGGGTTGCGATGGCTGTTTTTTGTCGCGGGTGTCGCGGGCACAGTGATGGTCGGATCGGGCCTGGTGCTCTGGGTGTCGAAACGGGCGTCGAAACATGCAAAATCCGGGGTGCAGCCTTTTGGCCTGCGGCTGGTTGACCGGCTGAATGTCGGCGCGATTGCCGGGCTGACAGTGGCGACTGCGGGCTATTTCTGGGCCAACCGGCTGATCCCGGCAGGGGCGAAGGACCGGGCAGATCTCGAGATTTATGCCTTCTTCGCGATCTGGGCGCTGGCGCTGATCCACCCTTTCCTGCGCGCGCCCGCGAAATCCTGGTGTGAGCAGTTCAGCCTTGCGGCGGTGCTTTTGCTGACGCTGCCGATCCTGAACGCGCTGACCGGCCCGTCAGACCTGATCCGGGCGCTGTGGCAGGGCAATATGGTGCTGGTCTCAGTCGATCTGATGGCGCTTTTCAGCGGGTCCGCCTGCCTTTACGCAAGCTGGAAAGCGCGGCCCGGACGGCAGAAACAACCTGCCAGGCGCGCCCGCAAACCGGTGGCGCCCCCTGCCCCCCAGATCGCCGGAGAATGATCATGTATGCGTGGTCTGCCCTGATCCTGAGCTATGCCGGTTTCACCGCCCTTGCCCTTGCGATGCCGCGCCATCACGAGGAACTGCGCGGCGGGAAGCCGGGCGAGGCGGCAAAGCACCTCTTCCGCCTGGCCGGCATCGTTTTTCTGAGCCTGTCTTTTCTGGGCGCGATGCGGGCCCGGTCCAACCCGGCGATTGCAGTCTCGGCCTGGCTGGGGCTTCTGACCGTCTCGGCCTTCGCGCTGGCAATGGTGCTGACTTACGCAACCGGGAAGAACCGCCGCCTTCTGCCGTTTCTGCCGGCGCTGGTGATGCTTGGCGCTGGCCTTGCCAGGATTTTATGTCCAGAATTATGGACGTGATACGCTTTTATGTTCAGTTTAATGATCATTCGTTGACAAGGGTCCGGCCGCAGCAGCATCATGTCCGGACTTATGGACCCGATCACGTCTTATGTCGGGAAAACCGGACAAGGCCCCGTCATGCCGCGCAGAAGAACCTATTCCCGCGTCACCCGCGAGGCGCTCCTGATGCTGGGTCGCCTGATCCGCATTGGCCGGGCTGAACGCGGGCTGACGGCACAGGATCTTGCCGATCGGGCCGGGATCAGCCGCACCACGCTTTCCAATATCGAAAAGGGCGCGCCCGGTCCCGAGATCGGTACGGTGTTCGAGGTCGCGGCGCTGGTCGGTGTCGCGCTGTTTGGCGAAGGGGAACGCGGCCTGAAGCTACAAAATGCGCATCTGGGCGAAAAGCTGGCTTTGCTGCCGAAAGCGGTTCGCCGCAGCGTGAAGGAGGCTGATGATGACTTCTGACACGCCCTTCAGCGCCCCGACAAGCGCTTATGTCTGGGTCTGGCTGCCGGATGCGACAGAGCCGGTTGTGGCCGGGCGTCTCGACCGCGACGGCCAGCGGCTGAATTTCACCTATGGCGCAAGCTACCGGCGCCTGGCCGGGGCAATTGCACTTTACACCCCCGAACTGCCGCTGCGCGAGGGGCTGATCGAACCGGCACCCGGTCTGCAGATGGCCAGCGCGATCCGCGACGGCTCGCCGGATGCCTGGGGGCGCCGGGTGATCCTCAACCGGCTGACGGCCAGACGCCCGGATGCCCCGGATGTGCCGGAACTGAGCGAGCTGACCTTTCTTCTGAACTCGGGATCAGACCGGATCGGTGCGCTGGATTTTCAGGCTTCGGCAACGGAATATATTCCGCGGCTTGCCACCGAGGCCTCGCTCGGCGAACTGACAGAGGCTGCGGCCCTGATCGAACAGGGTATACCGCTGCCGCCGGCGCTGGATCAGGCGCTCAATCACGGCACTTCGATCGGGGGCGCGCGGCCCAAGGCGCTGATTGACGACGGCGATCGGAAATTCATCGCCAAGTTTTCCGCCAGCAATGACACCTACAGCGTGGTGAAGGCCGAGTTCATTGCCATGCGACTGGCGCGGGCCTGTGGCCTGAATGTTGCCCCCGTGCAGCTGACCCGCGCCGCACATAAGGATGTGCTTCTGATCGAACGCTTTGACCGGCGGCATACGGGCCATGGCTGGACAAGGCAGGCGATGGTCTCGGCCCTGACCATGCTCGGGCTTGACGAGATGATGGCCCGCTATGCCTCTTACGAGGATCTGGCAGAGCTGATCCGCCACCGTTTTACCGATCCGAAGGCGACGCTGCACGAGCTTTACGCGCGGATCTGTTTCAATGTGCTTTGCGGCAATACCGATGATCATGCGAGGAACCATGCTGCCTTCTGGGATGGCAGGATGCTGAGCCTGACACCGGCCTATGACATCTGCCCCCAGGGCCGGACAGGCAGAGAGGCCAGTCAGGCGATGCTGATCAAGGGCACCGCGCGCGCAAGCCGCCTGGCGACCTGCCTGACTGCCGCATCTGATTTCCATCTGAGCGAGGCGGCGGCACTGGCATTGATGCAGCACCAGATCGAAACGATTGCGACCCTGTGGCGGCCGATCTGCGAAGAGGCGGCGCTCAGCCCGGTTGACCGGCGCTTGTTCGCGGGTCGCCAGTTCCTCAATGCCTATGCGATCGAGGCGCTGACGGGCCACCCGGCGCTGCGTGACGCATTCGACCAGGCGCGCAGCAGCATCATGGCAGACTGAACGCATCTTAGCCCGCCCCCGGGCCGCGATGCGCGCGTGGTTTCGGCGGCCCTCTTGACACATATCCCAATTTGAAACATATGAAGTTACATGAAACGTGACAGCCGCCTTTCCTCGGTCCTGCATGCGCTTTTGCATATGGCAGAGCATGACGGGCCCATGACATCCGAGGCGCTCGGCCTCTGCCTTGGCACCAACCCGGTCGTGGTGCGCCGCACCATGGGGCTGCTGCGCGAAGCCGGTCTGGTGGCTGCCGCGCGCGGCCATGCCGGGGGCTGGCGGATCTCGGCCGATCTCAGGACAGTCAGCCTGCGCCAGCTGCATGAGGCCCTGGGGGAGCCCGCGATCTTCGCCATCGGCAATCGCAACGAGACGCCGGACTGCCTCGTTGAACAAGCGGTGAATGCGGCGCTGGACCACGCTTTCGAAGAGGCCGAGACGCTGCTGCTGAAGCGTTTCGCCGCCGTTTCCCTCGCCGATCTGGCCGGGGATTTCGCCCGCCGTCATGCCGCAAGGCGGGCCGCTCAGGAGTAGAAAGATGCAGGATGTGATCGTAATCGGGGGCAGCTACGCCGGAATGGCAGCCGCCCTGCAACTGCTGCGCGCGCGCCGCAAAGTGACGGTGATCGACGCGGGCGAAAGGCGCAACCGCTTTGCCGGCCAGTCACACGGGTTTCTGGGCCAGGATGGGGTCGACCCGGCGCTGATCTGGTCACAGGCGCGCGACCAGCTGCTGGCCTATCCGACCCTGACCTGGATCAGGGACGAGGCCTCAGGGGTCTCCGGCCAGCGTGACCGGTTCCAGGTTGCCCTGGCGGCGGGAGATCCCGTCCAGGGTCGGCGTCTGCTGTTTGCCAGTGGTGTGAAAGATCAGCTCCCCGAAATCCCGGGACTTGCGGAACGCTGGGGCAAATCGGTGTTTCACTGCCCCTATTGCCATGGCTATGAGCTTGATCAGGGCCGGATCGGTGTCATCGCCACGGGGCCGATGTCTTTGCATCAGGCGCAATTGCTGCCGGAATGGGGCGCGGTCACCTTTCTGACCCACGGCCTCTGCGCGCCCGATGCGGCAGAGCGCGCGGATCTGGCGCGGCGCGGTGCAGAGATCGAGGCGACCCCGATTGCCCGCCTTTCCGGACACGCCGATCTTGAACTGACAGATGGCCGGGTGCTGCAGTTTGCCGGGCTCTTCACCGCGACGCGCACCTCGCCGGCCTGCCCTCTGGCCGAAGACTTTGGCTGCGCGATGACCGAGACGCCGATGGGCCGCCAGATCCTCACCGGCGACAGCAAGGAGACCACGATTTCCGGTGTCTTTGCCTGCGGCGATACCGCCCGCGCGCCGCATTCGGTCTCGCTGGCGGTGGGCGATGGCGCCTGGGCCGGGGCGCAGATCCATCGCTCGCTTGTCTGGCCGGAAGGGTGAGATCCCGAGGCTGAGCCCCCGGCATCTCACGCTGGCAGCAGGGCCGGAACGCGATGCGCGGCGGCCGGATGGCCGGGGCCAAGCAGCGCGCCCCGGCCGGGAAACAGCTTTTCGCGCAAGGTGCCCGGCGCATAATCGGTCTGTGCCAGCCCGCGCTGGCGCAGAACCGGCATCACATGTTGCGCGAAATCGGCAAAGCTGCCCGGCAGGGTCTGATAGGCGATGTTCACCCCGTCAATCCCGGCGTCGCGCCACTCTGCCAGCCGGTCCGCGATGGTCTCGGGCGAGCCGATGATGCGGCCATTATAGCTCATCGCCGTGCTCAGATCACGCAGCCGCACCACCTTGCCGGGATTGGCCTCTTCAACAAAGGTGGTGAAGCCCTGCAACCCTTCGATCTTCAGCTCGCGCACCGGCTGATCAGGGTCCAGCCTTGCCAGATCCACGCCGAGGTCCCGCCCGACATGTGCCGAAAGCGCGTCGAAATTGACCCAGTCATCGGCTTCGCGCGCCTTGCGCTGCGCCTCTTCATCGGTCGAGCCGATCACGAAAGACAACCCCTGGAAGAACAGGATATCGCCGGGGGCACGGCCATTGGCAGGCAACTGGCTGTAGATATCGGCAATCGCACGCCGCGCGCCATCCGGCGTCAGGGCCACGATAAAAGTCGCCTCGGCATGGGCCGCGGCAAAGGCACGCCCGCTGGGCGATGACCCGGCCTGGACCAGAAACGGCGTCCGCTGCGGCGATGGGGTCGAACTATGCACGCCCCTGATACGGTAGCGCGGCCCCTGGTGATGAATGTCATGCACCAGCGCCGGATCGGCGAAACGACCCCCCGCCCGGTCTTTCAGCAGCGCGCCCTCCTGCCAGGAGCCCTCCCAGAGTCTGTAGGTGGCCTCGACATAATCCTGCGCCCAGGCATAGCGATCATCATGCCGCGTAAGCCCGTCATGGCCGAACAGATCCGCCGAGGCCTTATTGGCCGAAGTGACGATATTCCAGCCGACGCGGCCTTTCGTGTAATGGTCCAGCGTCGAGACGCGGCGGGCGAATTCGACCGGATGCGCCTGGATGATCGACGAGGTGAACATCAGCCCCAGATGTTCGGTCGCAGCCGCCAGCGCGCCCACGAGGATTGACGGATCATTCGAGGGGAAATGGATACCCTGTTCGATATAAATGTCGCGGCTGTTGTTATAGACCGGGTCGACGCCCATCACATCGGCCAGAAACAACCCGTCAAACCGCGCCTCTTCCAGCAGCCGGGCGAGATCGGTCCAGACCTTCAGATCGTTGAAATCGACCTGACGGCTTTCGGGATGGCGCCAGTAGCCGTGATAGACATGCGACAAAGCATTCATGCAGAAGGCATTGAAAATCAGTCTCTTGGTCATCGTAAGGTCCGGGATTGAGGCGGGACAGGGGGGCTCAGGCGCGACATTTCGCAACCGGGCAGAGCCCCGGGCCTGGCCTCATTGCCAAAGGGAAAGACATCTTGCCTCGGCTGAAAATTGCGGGCGTGGGGGCGCTGCGGGTGGGGCCGCTTTGATGCGATGAGTATAGCTGCCGATGCGGGTATTTGATTTCAAATACAGGGTCAGTGCCGCAGTGCGGAAACCAAAGCCGGGCATTCAGGCAGGCAGGATTTTCTGTTTGCCGACAGCCGGGAAGCCGCCCCGGCAGGCAGGGCTCTGATGCATCGGGCCGCAGCTGCCCGCGCGGCCCCTGTGCTGGACGGGTGCCGGGATCAGACCCCCGGCACCACGCATGTTCAGGCCGGCGCCGCAGCCGGGGCGCGCACCCCAAGCGCGATCAGCAGACCGGCGAGAACCAGAAGCATCCCGCCGAAAGCATAGACCCCGTTCGCCCCGGTCGTGTCGTAAATAACGCCGCCACTTGCCGCACCAAGCGCGATGGCGAACTGGATCGCGGCCACGATCAGACCCCCGGCGCTTTCGGCATCATCCGGCGCGATCCGCGTATTCCAGGTCGTCCAGGCCACCGGCACGCCGCCAAAGGCCATACCCCAGAGCGCGATCAGAGCAAGGCTCAGCAGCGATGCAGTATGAAGCCCCGACAGGATCAGCGCGCAGACACCCGCGATCAGCGGCATGGCAAAAAGCGTGAAGCTGACACTGCGTTTCAGGAGCGGCCCGGCCAGCAATGTGCCGATGAAATTCGCCACACCAAAGCCCAGCAGAAAGGTCGTAAGCCAGCCGACACTCGCGCCGAGGGCAGTTTCGATAAATGGCCGGATAAAGGTGAAAAGCGCGAACTGGCCGGTGAAGACCAGGGTGACGCAGACGATCCCCTGCCAGACGCCCGAGCGCAACAGAACGCGGAAGATGGTGCCGATGCTTGCGCTTCCGGTTGCGGCCATCATGGGCAGGGTCCGCCATTGCAGCAAAAGCCCGATGGCGCCGAACCCGGCCGACCAGAGGAACACCGCGCGCCAGCCGACCAGCGCGCCAAGCCAGCTGCCCAGCGGTGTCGACACAACCGTCGCCAGCGAGACGCCGGCAAAGATCAGCGACAGCGCTTTTGGCACATCCTCGCCCGGCACAAGCCGCATCGCGGTCGCGGCCGACATGGTCCAGAACCCGCCAATGGCCACACCAAGCAAAAGCCGCCCGGCCAGCAGGGTCGGGAAATTGAGCGCGGTCGCCACCAGAAGGTTCGACACGACCAGCAGGACCGAAAAGCTCAGCAGCACATGCCGCCGGTCGATCCCCCGCGTCAGTGTGGCAATCAAAAGCCCGGTGAAGAGCGCGACCACCGCAGTCGCCGTCACGCCCTGGCCGGCCATGCCCTCGCTGATCTGCAGGTCCTCTGCCATCGGTGTGAGCAGGCTCATCGGCAGGAATTCGGCGGTGATCAGGCCAAAGACACCGACGCTCAGCGCATAGACGGCGCTCCAGCGCGGGGTGATCCGGTCAGGGCCGGCGGGGAGGGAGAGCGATCCGTGCATCTGTCAGAACTTTCGAAGGTCAGTCGGGACTGGTGGTCTATCCTTCCTGTTGCGGACGATCTATGATGGCATGTCCGCAATTTTTGATCAGGCGTCCGCCATGCTCGACCGATCTCCCAATGCCACGCTGCCAACGGGCGGTGCCAGTACCCCTGACATGATGAGCGAGCTGTTGATGGGCATGCGGCTTAATGGCATCAGCTATCGCCGGATGCAGCTGTCGGCCCCCTTTGGCATCGGATTCGGCGGCGCGCCCGGCAAGGCGCAGCTGCATTTCGTGGCCAGGGGCGAGGCCTGGCTGGTGATCGACGGCACGCCGCGCCGCATTGGCTGTGGAGATGCGGTTTTCCTGCCGCGCGGTACCGGACATGCGCTGGTCTCACAGCCGGGTGCGCCGCTGCGCGACCTCGCCGATTTCGCCAGCGCGCCGATCTGTGACGCGGTGGATGAGATCAAAAGCTGTGATCAGGCGGCCTGCCGCAGCCAGGATGTGATCCTGTTCAGCGGCTGCATGGATCTCGACCTTGGCACCATGCTGCCGTTGATCGGCATGATGCCCGAGGTGATGCAGCTGAGCCAGCTTGCCGACCGCCAGCCCGAAATCCTTCCGGTGCTGGAGGCGATGGAGCGTGAGGCCCGCACCCGGCGCGCGGGTTTTGCCGGCATCCTTGCGCGGCTGGCGGATGTGGTCGCGGCCTCGATCATCCGGGGCTGGGTCGAAAGCGGCTGTGGCAGCGCCTCAGGCTGGGTCGAGGCTTTGCGCGATCCGAAACTTGGCCGGGTGCTGCTGGCTTTGCACCAGGATCCGGGCCGGGCCTGGACGGTCGCCACGATGGCCCATGAGATGGGCGCCTCGCGCTCGGTCTTTGCCGAACGGTTCCTTGCGGTGACCGGCCTGACGCCGATCCGCTATATCACCGATCTGCGAATGCGGCTGGCCGGGCAATGGATCGCACAGGGCGGGATCGGGATCGAAGAGGCGGCGCATCGTCTGGGCTACAGTTCACAGGCCGCCTTCAGCCGCGCCTTCAAACGCGCAACGGGGCAGCCGCCAGGCCTTGCCCGCCTTGCGGTGAAACAGGCCTGACCCAGGGATCAGCCCGGACCAATCCGCAGCGCGAGCGCCGCGACTTCGCTTTGCCGATGGGTGCCGGTTTTCCCGAGGATCGCCTTCAGGTGAAACCGCACCGTCTCGCGCGAGACCTGCAACAGGCCCGCGATCCGGTCGAGGTCGTGGCCATGCCCGATCAGCGCCATGACCTGCGCCTCGCGCGGGGTCAGATCGAACACCGCGCGCAAAGCCGCGGCCGAGGTCTGCGGGGTGGTGGAAAGATCCACCAGCGTCAGGAGCGCACCTTCCACGCCAAAGGCCCCGATCATCGCCCCGTGATAGGGCGAGGCGCGCAGAACCAGCGGCGCAATGCCCTCATCGCCGGGCAGCATCAGGGGGCCAGGGCTGTGACCAAGGGACAGGCGCGACTGCGTGGCGGCTTCGATCATGCCGGCCAGCGCCGACTGACGGCCGGGGTCACTGGCCACGAGGCGCCCCGCACTGACCCGGATCGCGCTATGCGACAGACGATCAAAACAACTGTTGGAAAACAGCACTTTCCCCCAGCCATTCACGATCAGCGCCGGCGTGCCCGCCCGGTCTAGCCCCTGTAAAATGCCGCCGGCCTGGACATGGGCCACCTTGCGTGCAAGTTCGGCCGCATTGCGCAGATGCGGCAGGAGCTGCGCGAGTTTTGCCAGGTCATGATCGTCAAACAGGCCCTGCGCCTCGGTCCGCTGCAACGAGAGCGCGACATAATTACGGGTCCGGTCTATAGCCAGGGACGCCGCACAGAACCAGGGCACTCCGGCCGAACGGGCGAACCCGTCATAATAACGGCTGCGGTCGATCTCTGCCCTGGAAAACAAAAGCTGATCGGTCACCACCTCATGCGCGCTGACATAACGCTGTGCGGCGATGGTGCGGGCATCGCACAGATGCCAGTTCTCCTCGAAGAACTGCTGCAGCACCGGCTCCATCCCCTTTGAATGCGGCAGGGCCCCTTTCACAAAGGTCGCGGCGGGCAGAATGGCGCCGCGCGCATTGAAGGCAAGGGTGATCAGATCCAGCGCTTCTGTCCAAAGGTCCGAATTCAGCGCCGCCGCATAGAAACGGGCCACAACCTCGGGCAGTTCGGCAACGGCACTGGTCATCAAGGTCTCCCGACCTGGAAATCCGCAGCGGCACGATCCCGGAGAGATTTGCGGTGACTAACTCGCAGGGCGGGCCGGTTGCGGGTCTGGAATTCCATCATCCTACCCGAACGGGGGAGGATTTCCACAACAGCCTGTCGCTAGCTGGAGCCGAGGGAAATGGAGGGTCTGATGGTGTTTTTTACTCCTGTCCGGGGGCGGGTTGCGACCCTTGCGCTGAGCGCGACGCTGGCTCTGCCGGTCATGACCCCAGGGGCGGCACGGGCCGAAGCCCAGCGGCTGAGCAGCGGGCCGGATGGCGAGGTCATCTTCGTCACGCCATCGGGGAATATCGGCTGCATCTATATCCCGGCGGGCGGCACCTCTGTCTATGAAAGTGCCGATGGTCAGGCCGAACTGCAATGCGACCGGGTCGCGCCGAGCTATGTCACAGTGATCCTTGGCGCCAAAGCGAAGGCAAAGCGGATCAATGAGCCGGGCGAACAGGGCTGTTGTTCCCTCGATCAGCCGCTGCAATACGGCAACAGCTGGTCGGAGGGCCCCTTTACCTGCCTGTCGTCAAAAACCGGGCTGACCTGCAGTTCGCAGGCCGGGCATGGCTTCTTCATCAGCAAGGCGAAAATCGAGGTGCATTGATATGAAACGCATCTCTCCGGCTCTGCTGTGCCTCGTGCTGGCCGTCTTTCCGCAGGCAGGCTTTGCGCAGTCACAGATATTCGAGCTGCCCCGGATCAATGGCACCCTGCTCGACTGGTGCTACAATTGGGGTGCCGATTGCGGCAAACCCGCCGCCGACCGCTTTTGCGTCATGAACGATTACGCCGAAGCAGTGGATTTCGGCGAGAAGCCGGGGCCCCTTGGCGAGCCGACAATGCTGATCAGCGATGGCCGGATATGCGAGGCCGATGATTGCGGCACTTTCGAATACATCGCCTGTGAAGGCAGTCTCGCGCCCGGCCCCACCGGCAGCACCCGGTTTGAAGCACCCGCCTTCAGCGGGATCAGGCTCGACTGGTGTTACGAATTCGCGGCGCAATGCGGCGCGCCATCGGCGGATCGGTTCTGCTCCTCGCAGGGCTTTGCCAGGGCCTCGGCCTGGCAGATCGAAGAGAATATCGGCCATACCATCACGCTCGCGACCGGTAAGGAATGTGACGCCGGGAGATGCGACGGCTTCACCTATATCGACTGCACAAAGTGAGGAGGCCGGAATGAACCGCCAGACCTGGACGCTGGCCGGAGTGGTGCTGCTGCTGGCGGCGGGAGGCGGTGGCCTGTGGCATTACGGGGCCCGGACCGTGTCTTCCCTGACCGAACCTGCACCGCCCGGGGCATCACAGCCGGCGCCGGCAGAGCCGGCCATGTCGACCGCGCCGCAACCTGCCTCTTTGCCTGCAGATCACCCCGATCCCCTGCCCGGTACAGACTGGAATGATCCGCTGAACTGGCCGCTGACCGTACCGGTTGGCCCGGATGGCAACGCCCTCCCCGCTCGCGCTGACCTTGGCCTGCGCAAGGCGCCGCCGGTGCAAAGCCGGACCTCGGCGCTTTTGAAACTGGCTCGGGGCCAGCGCAGCGGCACGGATCAGCTGATCCTGGCGCGTGGGCCCAGCCCGAATCCCGGCCCGGTCAGACTGGAGCCGATCGGCCCGGGGACGCATACTATGTCGCCCCCGGGTGGTGGCACGGGAAGCGGCACGAATTACGGCGCCTCACCGGGGGGCGGCAAGGGCTGGGAGAGCGGCTTCCGCGGCTCTGTCAGCCATGGCGACGGCTCTTATGATTACTGGGACGATAGCGGCCACTGGCATGGCGATGCCCCGCGCGAAGATGGGTCACGCGACGGCTGGTATCGCGACAATGACGGCAATATCGACCGGTTCTTCGATATGGGCGATGGCTGGATGTCGCATTACGACCCGAATGGCGACATCGAACTGGCCGGGCCGGACGGCTCGCGCGAAATCGAACATGCCGATGGTTCGCACGAATATATCGACCCGGAGGGCAATCGCAGGATCGATCTGGACCCGGAAGAGAACTGGCACGGCACCAATGGCCCGGCCGGACCCGATGGCGCCGGAAACGGCGGCAAAGGCAGCGCCAGCGGCATTGGAGAGCCACATTTTCTAACCTTTGACGGCACCGGCTTTTCCACCCAGGCCGTGGGCGAATTCGTGCTGGCCACCGGCATCGCGGGCCAGGAGTTGCAGGCCAGGATCCGCCCCTGGAAGGACAGTCGTTCCGTGAGCGCGATCACTGGTTTTGCGATCCGCGCCGGGGGTGTGGTGATCCAGGTTCTGGCAGATGGCAGCCTGCGCATCGATGGTGCCCTGGTCGGGCCGGGCGAGACACTGCGCTACGACCTGCCGGATGGCGGCGCGCTTGGCCTCTGGCGCGAAGGCGATGAGATGAAACATGTGGTGCTGATCTGGCCCGATCTCTCGACGCTCTGGGTCGACCGTCACGCGGGGTATCTGGATTTTTCGGTGCAATGGCGGCGGGCCGATACGACGCGGCGCGGGCTTTTGGGGCTGGATGATGGCGATGCGGCAAATGATCTGACCGGCCGTGACGGCACCGTGGCCAGGGCCGGTGATGCCGTGCAGCTTGCGGACTTTGTCAATGGCTGGCGGGTGAGCGATGAGGAATCGGTGTTCTCCTATGCGGATGACGAGGGAACAGCAGATTTCACCGACCTCGGCTTCCCCTATGAGGCGCCGGCCCGGATGGCTGCCGACCTCGCGCAAACCCTCTGCGGGAGTGTCAGCCATCCTTTCCTGCAGGAGGCCTGCCTCTTCGATGTCGCCGTCACCGGCGAAGAAAGCTTTGCCAGATCCGCGATCGCGGCAGAGACCCGGCTGACGACGCTCGCGCCAAAGAACTCGCCATTCGCATCTGCAGCCGGGCTCTGCAAGACAGAGGGCGACGACATCACCACCGCCACCACGCCCGCAGGGGGCACCATCGAGGTGACCACGACCGCCGCCGCCCCGCGCCTCTACCGCATTGAAACAAATGGTGGAATTACGGTGATGACACAGGCAGGCATCTCCTGGTCAGGCGCCTATGCCGAGGGTCTGCCGGGCTATTGCCTCTTTGATGCGACCGGCGCGACGATCATCCCGCTCACCCATTCCGGCAGCGATTCCTCTTTCTCGCGCAATGACCAGGGCGATATTCCGGCAGGCATCTACTACCTGAAAGTGGTCGGCACAGGCGAGACGCGGCTGAGCGTGGTGACCGGCCCGTGAAATCCTTGCTGAAAGACCGAAAGGCCGAAGCCATGCGCCTGATATCTCCGCATTTCGCTGCCGCCCTTCTTCTGCCGGTCCTGTTCGCAGCTCATGTGAGTGCCGACAGGCCGCGCTCGGCCCCGTACCAGGGTTTTCACACATATCCTGCATAACCACGGTATTTCTGGCGATGCAGGAGCTTTCGTCGTTTTTCCGGAAAGCCGCAATCCGCACCGGCCTGAGGCAAGGGTCATCAGGCGGGTGTGACCGCAACAGAATGTCTTTGGACTGGATTTCCGGGGCCCGACCATGGCATCTGGGGCGAAGATCCTGGATGTAAATGCAATGGTCTTTTCCTTTCTGAGACGTGCCGCTACCCCTGCCCGCCGGCCGGCCTTGCGCGCGGATGAGCGTATGACCACCCGTCCGGGCCTGCCGCCGCCCTGCCCGGATGAACCGGTGTGCCTTCTGGGCGACCTGCATGGCCGCAGCGATCTCCTGAAGCGGTTTCTGACCCTGCGCGCCGCGCATTTCCCCAATGCCCGCATCATCTTTCTGGGAGATATGATCGACCGGGGCCCGGACAGCGCCGGGATACTGAGCCTTGTGCGCGAAGAGGTCGCGAAAGGCGCTGTGGCACTTTCGGGAAATCATGAGGCGATGTTTCTTGATTTTCTTGACCAGCCGGAAAAGGGCCTCTCCTGGCTGAAACATGGAGGGGTCGAGATGCTGGCCAGCTATGGGCTGGAACCCGACCGACCCGATTCCCTTTGCGACCGCATCCGGGCCACACTGGGCGAAGACATGATTGCCTGGCTGCGGGCCCTGCCGCTTTCCTGGCAAAGCGGCACTCTGGCCGCGGCCCATGCCGGGATGGACCCGCAGCGCCCGGTCACCGATCAGGAGCCGCAGGTGCTGCAATGGGGGCACCGGGATTTCGGTCGCATCCTGCGGACCGACGGGATCTGGGTTGCGCATGGACATACGGTGATGGACCGTGCCTTTGCCCATGCCGGCCGGATCGCACTGGATACCGGCGCCTATGCGACCGGCCGGCTGAGTTTCGCGGTGATCGACCCTGACCTGCCCGAAACCGAACGGCTGATGATCGCCGTCACCCCGTAAACCGGCGGACCGTGACCGGCGGTTGCCGGCGCGCCAGCCGGGCCGCGATTTCGCTTCGCGGTCCTTCGGCTGATACAGGGCCTCCAATCGTCGGGAAAATGATCCCCCGGATCGTTTTCTGATCCTCCTCATATCCCGGCGCGGCGTCTGCGCTGTTCTGCGCCCCACCTTCGCCAGATCGCACGACCGGGGTATTTCAATGCCCGCCGTGTTCGTTTCCTGCGACCACGCCAGCGGTGACTGTCTTCCACGGCTTGGCGTTCTTGCAGGAAGAAATGACAGTCCGGGCGCTGCGGTCAGCATTGGCATCGCAGCATTTGCGGCTGTCGCAGGTGACGCCGCCGATCTGCTCATGCGCCAGGATCTGTCTGAGCAGACCTGGTAACACCGGCGCATCGCCGCTGTGGCTGCCTGTTATCCCCACGGCCCGAACCTCCGGAGATCCCGCATCGTCTCTCGGCCCAGTGGCCAGCGGCTTCACCTGTAAGGAACCGATCCCAGCCACGCCATGCGTTCCGATTGGTTTGCCTGGCCGAAGAATTTGAGACATAAAGGATCACAGCTGGATGTGAGAATGAACATGGCCGATCCCGTCGAAGACCGTGAACTCGCCCGACAGAGGTTGCGCCTGTGGGTCTCGATGCTGAAATCGGTCCGCAGCATCGAGACCGAATTGCGAGGTCGTCTGCGCAGCAGTTTTGACACCACATTGCCCCGATTCGATGTGCTCGCGGCGTTGCATGCCGCACCGCAGGGGCTGACGATGACGGATCTGTCGCAGCAACTTATGGTGTCGAATGGCAATGTCACAGGCATTGTGGACCGGCTGGTCGCGGATGGTATGGCGCTGCGGCAGAACGAAGAAACCGACCGCCGTGCCTTTCGCATTTCGCTGACCGAAGCAGGGCGCGCGAAAATGACGGAGATGCTGGAGGAGCATCACGGCTGGATCGACGAGTTTTTCGCGGGAATCCCAGAACATGACCTTGCCCGGGGCATCGCGATCATGATGGACCTGCGCCACAGCTGTGGCCGCGCGGTCTGAGATCGCGCCCGCGAAGCCCGGTCAGAACTGTCGCCTCTTCCCCGTATGCGGCAAGATGGCAAATATTTTACGCGCTTATATGATTTAAGCTTGAAGTAGTTCGGCTGCATTTCGCATGATAATCACAGGCTCATGATCGCGGAGACCGCCATGCCTGGCGCGACGGCTCATACTGACGGCTTTACCAGTGATGATTTGCTGACCGAACCCGGTATGCCGGTCTTCCTGCCAGGTGCTTCCATATATCCCGAACATCCCGATGCAGCGGTCGAACTGACTGGCCAGATGGTGGACAGGGGCACCGCGGACCGGATCCGGCGCCACTCGTTGACGCGCGCCTTTGAAGCATCCCATTGAAAGGAATACCGATGTGGTATCACATCTCTGACTGGAACGCAGTCTATGACAATGCGCCCAATACCCCGCGCGGCGCGGACTGGCCGGCGGCCTGGGTCGAGCCAGCCGCCACGTTTCGCACAGACCAGGCTGCGAAAGGCCTGCTGGAGGCGGATCTGAGCTATGGCCCCGGCGCGCGGCAGATCTTTGACCTGTTCCGCCCCGCCACCCAGCCGAAGGGGCTTGTGGTCTTTGTGCATGGCGGCTTCTGGATGGGGCTCGACAAGAGCTATTGGTCGCATCTTGCCGCCGGGCCGCTGGCGCAGGGCTATGCGGTCGCAATCCCGAGCTATACTCTGGCGCCCGAAGCCAGGATCCACGCGATGACGCAGGAGATCGGCGCCGCGATCACGGCGGCAGCGGCGAAAATCGCGGGTCCGCTGCGGCTGGTGGGCCATTCGGCGGGCGGCCATCTGGTGACGCGGATGGTCTGCGAGGATACACCGCTGGCGCCGGAGCTGCGCGACAGGATCGCGGCTGTGCTGTCGATTTCGGGGCTGCATGACCTGCGGCCCATGCGCAATATCTGGCGCAATGCGACGCTTGCGATCGACGCGGCAGAAGCGGTCTCGGAAAGCCCGGCCTTGCAGGTGCCCCTGGCAGGAACGCGGCTGACGGCCTGGGCGGGCGCGATGGAGACCTCGGAATTCCTGCGGCAGAATGCGCTGATTGCGAATATCTGGGCCGGGCTCGGCGTGGCCACAAGGGCGGTGGTCGAGCCAAATCGCCACCATTTCAACGTGATCGACGGCATGGCGCTGCCGGATCATCCGCTGGTCGCGGCGCTGCTTGATCTGCCTGCCTGAGGGCGCGGTATCAGAAAAGCCCGGCCGCAAAGCCGGGCTTTTGCGTTTCGATCAGAGGCTTGCCACCGGCAGCCGCCGCTTTGCGCATAGCGTCATCAGCACGATGAGGAACAGCG
The DNA here is from genome assembly GCF_900105075.1 of Rhodobacter sp. 24-YEA-8. Classification (NCBI taxonomy): domain Bacteria; kingdom Pseudomonadati; phylum Pseudomonadota; class Alphaproteobacteria; order Rhodobacterales; genus Rhodobacter; species Rhodobacter sp. 24-YEA-8. The sequence goes on along the minus strand of NZ_FNSK01000006.1, from coordinate 24,346 downwards.
CTTCGGCAATGACAAAGGCGGTGAAGGCCATCGGAAAACCGCCGCTGCCGCGAATGATCACGCCCATGATGCTCGGCGCGACAAAGCTCGACAGGATGCCGAAGACCTCGGCATAACCGATCGCGGCCGAAGCCAGCGCCGGGGCGTAGGTGTCCGAGATCAGTGCAAAGATCGCACCGCCGCCGATCACGGCGATGCCGCTGATCGCCGCCATGAGAACCAGAACCGCAAAGGGCAGCGCCCAGAGCGTTGCGGCCAGAAACATCAGGCCGGTGAGGATCGCCATGATGACCGAGACGCGGATCAGCTTCAGCTTGTCGCCTTTGTCGGCCATAAGTCCGCCGATCACCAGGAAGACCACCTGCGACAGGCCCATCAGCGTGCCGATCAGCGCAGCGCTGGCCTCGGGCATTGCCTGATGCGTGATAAAGGCCGGTACAACCCAGGTGGCCGTGCCCGCGATGGCAAAGGTGCAGGACGCGATGCCGAAGCCCGCGATATAGACCCAGGGCTTGCGGAAGATCGATGCAAGCTCCAGCCTGTCGGGGTTTGGTGGCTCGCCAGACCATCTGAACCCGGCAAAGGCTGACCCAAGCGCCGCCGGGCCGGGTTTTGCGAACAAAAGCACCAGCCCCGCCGCAAATGCGGTGCCGCAGGTCAGGATCGCAAAGAAATTGCGCCAGCCATAGCTGATGGTCAGCGGAATCCCGATGGCGAAATCCAGCGTGATCGCAAGGCTGTAGGCCGCAAGGATCAGACCGACCACCAGCCCGCGCCGTGCGGGCGGGAACCAGGCCAGCAAAAGCTTCATCACCCCGATAAAGACGCCCGCGTCGAAAAAGCCGATGATCAGCCGCAGCGTCAGCAATTGACCGTAGCTTTGCACATAGATCTGCAGGCCCATGCCGATGGTGGTGCCGATCAGCCCGGTCAACAGCATCGCCCGCGCCGACCAGTCGCGGCTGAGCGCCGACCAGACCACCATGCCAAGCCCATAGGTCAGCGCGAAAATGCCCTGGGCAAAGCCGGCCTGGGCCTCGTCCAGCCCGAGATCAGGTGACAGGAAAGGCAGAACGGCGGCCAGACCATACCAGTCCGCCGCCAGCATGATCTCGCAAAACAGCCCGAGCGCCAGCACTCCCCATTGCCAGCGCCTGATCCTTGCCTGATCAGGCGGGGCAAGATTGTCCCATGTTGTCATTTCATCAGTCCCTGTTGATTTTTGTTTTTTCGCCGGATTCAGGCCATCCCCCCCTCCCGCCCCGGCGCGGGAGAGGGTACCGGGGTCAGGCCCCGGCGGGTGGCGGCAGGAAGTGGATATTGTGCAGAGCAGCCAGGCGCACCACCTCGGCCGGGTCCGGCACCTGATGGATCGCCTCGAAGAGCGCGCGCAGATCGCGGGTGGGCGCGACCCAGAACAGGCAGGTGGCTTCACTGCCCGAGAGGTTGAAGATCCCATGCGGGATCCCACGCGGCATCACCACCAGATCTCCGGGACGGGCCTTTTGCTCGGCCCCGTTGAGGCGGATCGTATATTCTCCGCTGAGCACCCAGATGAATTCGTCCTGATCCGGATGGACATGCGGCGGCACGAAAGTGTCGGCGGGGAAAATCGCATGCCAGGCCATGCTGTCAGGCCCGGCCTGTTTCAGCGTATAGGTCTGGCCGAGAATGTTCCAGGTCACGCTTTCCCAGGCACCCGATTGCGCGGTGATGCCGCCGGGCATGGCGGGCACTGTGCGGGCAAGGAACCCGGTCACGAGGCCGGCGCTTTCAGGCGTTTCTTCCAGGACGAGGTGACCCGTCGCCGGAACCAGCGCAAGCTCGGCCCCGGGCAGCTGTGCCAGCCAGTCCTGCGCCTGGCCAGTCGGGCGCAAACGGTCTTCTGCCCCCCAGAGCAGCAGAACCGGCATCGTCAGACGCCAGAGCCTGCGCGCCAGATCCGGGTTCCCTTCGGGATGGGGCGCCGAGAGTTTCAGAAAGCCACCGACCTCGCGCCCGAGGGCCGCATCGAAAGCCGGATCCGGGGCGGCGGGGAAGAGCGGCAGGATCCTGGCCGGATCATGCGCCAGATAGGCCGGCAGTTCAGGCGGGGTGATTGAGGTCATCGCAGGTGCGGGGGCGGCCTCGCTGATCAGACCGGCCGGTGCGATCAGCACGAGGCCCGAGACGCGCCCGGGCTGTCGCACCGCGAATTCGGCCGCGATCCAGCCGCCAAGCGAAAATCCCGCCAGCGCGAACTGCTCCATCTTCAGCGCGTCAAACAGCGCCATGTAATGGAAGACCACATCCTCGATGGTCGTGATCCCGGGCGCGTCGTCGCTGAGACCAAAGCCGGGATGGAAGGGGATGACCACCCGATGCGTGGCTGCCCAGTGCCGCGCGGCCTCGAACCCGGTAAAGGTGCCGGTGCCATGCAGAAAGACGAGATCGGGCCCTTGCCCGAGGGTCAGAACGGCGGTGCGGATGCCATTCACGACCAGATCCTGCCGGTGAAATCCGGCGGTCAGATTTGCGAGTGGGTCAGACATGTCTGCTCCTGTGATGTTGGTGGGGCAGCGCCTCAGGCGGCGCAGCGGATTTCACGCAAAGACGCGGCGAGCTGGGCCACGCCGGTCTCGAGCCGTTGTGCGAGCGCCCCGGTCGGGGCGTCATCCGCGTCGAGTTCCGGCGCGCAGGCATAGACTGCCGTGGGCATGGTCAGCGCCTCAAAGAAGCCAAAAAGCGGGCGCAGCTGATGTTCGACCACCAGCGCATGGCGCAATCCCCCGCCGCAGGCCGTGATCAGCACCGGGCGGCCTTTCAGGACACCCGGCGGGATCTGGTCGAAGAGATGCTTGAAGAGGCCCGGATAACCGCCCTGAAACACCGGGCAGCCGATGATCAGCGCCGGCGCCGCCTCGATCCGCGCGATAAGAGCCTGAGCGTCAGCGCCCATCTCCTCGCGGCGAAAGGCGGCAATGCCGGGGCCTGCATCCAGCAGATCGCAGGTCTCTGCCCCGATCCCATGCAACCGGTCCAGCCGGTCGACCGCCGCCTCGACGAGGCGGCGCGGGCTGGCGGGGCGCCAGCTCGTTGCGGAAAACGCGAGGACCGGGGGCACGTCATTTGCCCCCGTCTGCCACGCCGAACACCGTCCAGGGCGCATTGGGATCGGTGGTTCCCATCAGCGCGCGGCCGCATTCCTCAAAGATCTGATCCGACATCAGGATATGCTGGGTGCCCGCGTGAATATCGCGGTAAACCCGCTGCATGACGGTATTGTGCAGCGAGGCGCCGCGCGCCGCCCTATGGGCAAAGGTCGCAATGTCAGAGATCACATCATGGCTGTAGCGCAGGCAGAGCTTGATCATCGTCATCTGATGCTGGCTGAGCGGTTGTCCGGCCTCCAGCGTGTCCGATGCGCCTTTCCAGGTCTCCAGCACCAGGGCCCGCATGGCGCGGAATTTGGCCTCGTTCTGGGCAAACTGGAACCTGAAACTGGCGCTCTGGGCCGAGGGGCCAAAGGCATCGCGGCGCGGAACGATGACCTTGATCAGCTCGTCGAGTATCCGCCGCCCGGTGCCAAGCGCAAAGGAGGTATGGGCCCAGGCGCTGAAGCCGGCAAGCCCGATCGTGCCCTGATGCGAGCCGCGCAAAGGCGCCTCGATATCGAAATCATAGACCATTTCATCGGGGACAAAGATCTCGGTTCCCTCTTTGACGGCGTAATCAAAGCTGCCGGTGGCGCGCAGCCCCAGCACATCCCAGTTGCCTTTCAGCTCGATCGTCTCGCGCGGGTGATGGGCGATGATCACTTTCGGGCCTCCCGGCCCCATGATCATCTCGCCCGCCTCATCCACAAGGAAGGCGCCGGTATGGATCCAGTCGGCGTGCTGGATACCGCTGCCATAGGCCCATTGGCCCCAGATCATGTAACCGCCATCGGTCTTGCGGGCGAAACCGCGCGGCACGCCATTGCCGGCGATGGTGATATCAACGCCTTTTGCGAAGACATGATCCACCCCGGCCTGGTCAATATAGACCGCCATGGTGGTGCCTTCCATATTGTTCACGCCGACATACCAGCCGGCGGAAGCATGAGCATAGGTGATCTTTTCATGGATCAGCATCGCATCGAAATGGCTGATCTCAGGGCCGCCGACCACGCGGGGATAAAGCATGGTGAAAAGCCCGGCTTTGCGCAATTCGCGCACGACCTCATCGGTCAGATGCCCGAGCCGTTCCGCTTCGGCCGATTGCGCCTCGATCAGTGGCAGAAGCGCCTCTGCGCGTGCCATCAGCTCTGTGGCGGTCGGCGGCTCTGCGGTCACGTTGATGTTCATCCGGATACCTCTCTGTAGCGCGACTCGTATCTGCACCCCTTGCCGGGGCTGGCCGCTTTTAAAGAACTGCGCAAATCGGCCTGCCGCGCCGCGCGGGCGGAGACAGGGCCGATCTGTCGGACGATCCTGGTGGTTGGGGCCGGCCCGCCTCAATCCCCCCGAACAGGGGGGCTGTTGCGGCGGGCTGGCGGCAGGAATGCTTTGACTACGAAATTTTTACACCCGAATGATCATGAAAGTTGCAGACAGAATTGACCGAATCATCCTCTCCTCTGAAACTGTGCGACGCAGGCCACTTCCGGCCGCACTTTCGGACTGGACCATGACCGCAGCGCCACTCTCTGCCGATCTCAGCGCTGCGGAGCTGATGGAGGTTATTTCTGCGGCCTCCATCCCGTTGCTTGGCGCGCAATGTCATGCCGCGCTGGAACGGCATTGCGGCGCTTCGGGGATGGGGATCTATGTTCTGCGCAGCGGCGTGCCGGAACTGCTGTATTCCAGCGGTGTGCCGGGTGGTTTTCTGGAAGATTATGCAACGCTTTACGGCACCGATGATCCGCTGATCCGGCAGCTGAGCGCGCAGGTGCCCGTCACCGATGGCCGGACCTGTCTTGGCGAGGCGGACTGGGCGCGCAGCGGGTTGCGAGAATTGCTCAGCTCCTGGGGGCTTGGGCATAATATGTGCGGGCTGATCCCGATCGACGCGGCGACGATGGGGGTCATCTATACTGCCACGCTGCAGCGCACCGGACCTTTCACGCCCCAGGCGCGTGAGCAGCTGGTTTTTTTGTGCCGGGGCGCCGGGATCGCACTGCGCTCGCTGGTGCGGCCTACCCCTGTCGCGGGCGACCTGCCGCCGCAGCAGGCGCGGGTTGCTGCCCTCGTCTGCGAAGGGTTTTCAAACAAGGAAATCGCCCGGGCCGTGGGGCTTTCGGAACATACGATCAAGGAATATGTCCAGCGCCTTGCGCAAAGGCTGCGGGCCGACAATCGCACCGCTCTTGCCGTCGCCCTGCTGCGCCAGGGGTTTTTGCATTAGGCCGGGGGATCTGGCCCGGGGGGCAGAAGCAAAAAAGACCGCCCGGGGGCGGTCTTTTCGGGTCAGGGCCGATGCTCCGGCTTACAAGCCGCAATCATTGACATAGGTGTCCTGGTAGTCATCGAAGATCTTCTCGACCACCGAGGTGGCATAGCGGCCATCTTCCCGTTTCACGACTTTGGTCAGGTAGAAATCCTGAATCGGGAAGTGGTTCTTGCCGAACGAGAAATCGCCGCGCAGCGAGGTGAACTCGGCTTTCTGCATCGCGGTGCGCAGCCCGTCCCGGTCCGACATTTTGCCATCCACCGCTTTGACCGCGCTGTCGATCAGCAGCGCCGCATCATAGGCCTGCATCGCGAAAGTCGCGGGCACTTTGTCATATTTGGCGATAAAAGCATCGGTGAAAGCCAGTGATTGCGGCGTGTCGAGATCAGGTGCCCAGTTCGACCCGGCAAACATCTCAAGCGCGGCATCCTGCTGCGCCGGAAGGGTGGATTCGTCCACCGTAAAGGCCGAGAGGAAGGGAATGCCGCTCATGCCGGCCTGGTTGAACTGCTTGACCAGATTAACACCCATGCCGCCCGGCATGAAGGCATAGATCGCATCCGGGCCGGTCGCGGCGATCTGTGCCAGCTCGGCCGAGAAATCCAGTTGCCCCAGCGGGACCAGCATCTCATCGGCAATGCCGCCTTTATAGGAATGCTTGAAGCCTTCCATCGCGTCTTTGCCGGCCTGATAGTTCGGCGCCAGCAGATAGACATTCTGGTAACCGCGATCCTGGGCTACCTTGCCCGAAACCTCGTGGATCTGGTCATTCTGATAGGAGGTCACGAAGAGGTTCGCGTTGCATTCTTTGCCCGCCAGCGTCGAGGTGCCGGCATTGGTCGAAATCAGGAAGGCGCCGCCTTCTGTGACCGGCGGCATGATCGCGTTCAGGATGTTGGAAAAGATCGGGCCGACCACAAAATCGACCTTATTGCCCTCGACCAGCTCGCGCGCCCGGCTGACGGCGACTTCGGGCTTTTGTTCGTCATCGACAATGATCAGCTCGACCTGCCTGCCGCCGATCTGGCCGCCCAGATCGTCAAGCGCCAGCTGGAAGCCGTCGCGCGCCTGTTCGCCCAGAACGGCCGCCGGTCCCGACAGCGTGTAGATCAGGCCGATCCGGACAACATCATCATCGGCCCGGGCCACGGATGCGAGCCCGGCGAGGATGCTGCCAGCCAGCAGGGATGCTTTCACTTTATTCATTTATTACCTCCATCGGGCCTGTTGGCGCCCAGTGTTTTCTGGTGGCCGGTCTGTTGGCGGCCAATTTTTGTTGGACGCGCGCGCGCCAGGCGGGCGCGCGCCGTCAGGTCTCGTGATCAGTCAAGCGCCGGGGGCGGCACGAATTCCAGCTCGTGGAAGCCGGCGATCCGCACCACTTCGGCCGGGTCCGGCACATTATGGATCAAAGAAAACATTTCCCACAGCTTTGCCGTCGGGGAAACCCAGAACATTGCGACCACATCCGCCCCCGACCGGTTGAAGAGCCCATGCGCAATGCCGCGCGGCAGGACAACCAGATCGCCCGGGCCAGCACGGCGCAGCTTGCCGCCGACCTCGGCCTCGAGTTCGCCCGAGAGGATATAGACGAATTCATCCTGGGTGAAATGAATGTGATGCGGCACAAAGGTGCCGGGCGGGAAAACCGCATGCCAGGACATCGAGCTTTCGCTGCAGGATTTCGGCGTATAGGTCTGGCCCAGAATGTTCCAGACGATGCCTTTGATGCCATCTTCACCGGCGACCACACCGGGGGGCATGGGAACGGGCGGCAGCGGATAGGTCGGGGTGGTCATCTTTTGCTCTCCTTCTTCATCTCATTCAGATTTAAAAATTTTGTGTGTAAAGCTATTTCTGCGCCTCACTGGCGTTTCCGGGTCTGGTCATCCGAAAAACCGGCGGTCGAAGCATAGCCGCGCACGATGGCGGCGCGTTCCTCAGGCGTGATCACCTGGTCGAGATCGGAGAAGCCCGCCGGCGCCCGGCGCTCGACCTCGTCGATCAGCCCTTCGGGGCCGCCAAGCCGGTTCAGCCGCACGATCTCGGCGGTGACAGGGCGGCGTGCCGCATCATAGGCGGCAAGTGCGGCCCGGATGGCATCCGGTGTCGTCGCCCCGGCCAGCAGATCCGCCAGTGCTCTGGTATCAAGGATCGCCTGGCTCGCGCCGTTTGATCCGACCGGATACATCGGATGCGCGGCATCGCCGATCAGCGTCACACGGTCATGGCTCCAGCCCGGCAGCGGATCGCGGTCGCACATCGGATATTCCAGAAAGACCGGCGTGGCGCGCACCAGCGCCTCAAGGTCGATCACATTCACATCAAAGGCGCGCACATGCGGGATCAGCTCTTCCAGCGTGCCCTGACGGTTCCAGTCCTCGCGTTTCGGGGTCGGGCTGCCTTCGGCACCGGGGCGGTAGGTTACGACCCAGTTCATCAGCACCTTGCCGGGTGCGGATCCGGGTGCGATCGGGTAGAGCACCAGTTTATAGGTAAAGCCGCCTGCAACGATCATGGTGCGGCCATCTGCGAAAGCATCCGTTTCGACCGCGCCGCGCCACATCATGACGCCATTCCATTTCAGGCCGGGTTCGTTCGGGTAAAGCTGTGCGCGGATCGGCGAATGCACCCCATCCGCCGCGACCAGAAGATCGCCCTGTGCTGACTGGCCGGTGTCGAATTCCAGCCTGACGCCATCCGCATCCTGGTGGAATCCGGTGCTGCGACGCGAAAGCTGCACGGCAGCAGGGCCAAGCCGGTCCAGCACCGCCTCGCGCAGCATATTATGCAGCCGCCCGCGATGGATCGAGAATTGCGGGTAGTCGCCGCCAGCCTCGACACCGCGCGGTTCGCGCCAGACCTCCTGGCCCTGCCTTGTCTGGTAACGCAATTCGCTGGTGCGAATGGCGATCCGGTCCAGCTCGGGCAAAAGGCCCAGCTCGGTGAGCTCGCGGATCGCATGCGGCAGCACATTGATGCCAACGCCCAGTTCGCGCATTTCGGGGGCGGCCTCGAAAATCTGGCAGGAAATGCCGCGCGCCTGCAACATCAGGGCCAGCGTCAGCCCGCCAATGCCGGCGCCACTCACCAATACATTCATGTCTTTCCTCACTTCCCTGTCGCGGCTGCCTGCTGTTATTGCCTGCGGCCGTCATTTGGGCCGATGCTTGAGGGCTGGGGCCGCGCCAGCTATCGCCACAGCGCCAGACTATCAGCAGAGCGCCATCTGATACGCTTTTTCCCGCATGCAGGCCCGTGAGGGGACAAAAGACCTGCGCGGTCAGAGGCATCCTGTGCAGAAAGCTTTTGCAAAGGTCGCCCGGCCCATGGTTGAATTGCCGTCTGAAACTATAAGCCTGAAATAAATTCCGCCCCTCACTGACCCGGTTGATCGCGTTAATGCACACCTTGCCGCCGCCGCCCTTGCCGCCTCTGTCGCCGCCCCCTTTGTGGAAGCGCAGCAGCTCGCTCGAGGAATTCGAGGCGGTGATGTCTGATCTCTTGCGCCCCTGCCGGGTGCGGGGCAAGGCGCGGCGCGGATACCGGACCGAGATCCTGCATCAGCGGGTCAATGGACTGGGGCTGACGGCGGTGCGCCTGGGCGCGCCCGCTTCGGTCAGGGTGGCGCCGGACCGGGCCATTTCGCTGTTGCAGATCCCCGTCGGGGGCACCTTCCTTGCGCGCAGCGGGCGAAGGGGAGAGGAGAGCTTCCGCTCGGGCCTTGAGGCCCAGGTGGTCGATGCGCCAACCGCGCTGGATCTGGATTTCTCCCAGGACAGCCGGATGCTCATCGTCGATCTGAGCGCGCCGCAGATCACGGCACTGGCCTGTGGGCCGCTGCCCTCGGGCAGTCTTTCGCTTGCCACGCCGGAAGGTGCGCAGCTGTGGCGGCTGGCGCAATATCTTCTGACGGAACTGGAATCCGGGGTGCTGGTGGGCGACAGCCCGCTGGCGCTTGGCCTGGAGCAAAGCCTGATCGGCGCCATCGCCCGCGCGTTGAAAGCCCATATGCCGGCGGGCGGCAGGCGCGGCGCGGCCTGGGGCGCCGCCGCAGAAGCGGCTCTGCCCCCTCAGCCCGGCGCTGTGGCCGTTCAGTCGCCGAACACCAGCTCGCAAAGTGACAGAATGCTTTTGCGTGCCGAGGCGTTCATGGCCAGCCATCTTGACCAGGTGATCGACCCGGCGGCGATAGCGCAGGCGGTCGGGACAAGTGTGCGCAGCCTGCACCGGCTGATGCGTGACAAGCGCGGCACCACGCCGCTGGCAGCCCTGAAAGAGATGCGCCTGCAGCGCGTGCGGGCCGAGATCGAGGCCGGTCTTTGTCCGCCAAATGGCATCACCGATCTGGCACTGCGCTTTGGCTTCAACCATCTTGGCGCTTTCGCCACTGATTTCCGTCGCCGCTTCGGGGCGCCGCCATCCGAGCTGTCCCGCCGCCACGCGCAGCGCTGACTTACGGGGTGCTGGCCCGCCTCAGACCTTGAGAAACCGATCCTTGATCCCGGGGCTGTCTTTCAGCGCCTGCGTGGTTCCTGACCAGACGACCCGGCCCTTTTCCACGACATAATGGCGGTCAGCGAAGCGGGTCAGCGCATCGACATTCTTGTCGATGACAAGGATCGCCTCACCTTCCGCTTTCAGTTTTGCAAGGCAATCCCAGATCTGATCGCGGATCAGCGGCGCGAGCCCTTCGGTCGCCTCGTCCAGCACCACAAGATCCGGGTTGGTCATCAGCGCCCGCCCGATGGCCAGCATCTGCTGTTCACCGCCCGAGAGCTGGTTGCCCATATTCGACGCCCGCTCTTTCAGGCGCGGGAAAAGTGCGCAGACGCGCTCAAGCGTCCATTTGCCCTTCTTTCCGCCGGTACGGGCGGTGGCGATCAGGTTTTCGGCGACGGTGAGATTAGGGAAGATCATCCGCCCCTCGGGCACCAGCCCAAGCCCCATCCGCGCGATCCTGTGCGGCGACAGGCCGGCGACGTCACGGCCATGCACCGAGATCCGGCCCCCGCGTGGTTTTACAAGGCCGAAGATCGTGTTGATCGTCGTGGTCTTGCCCATGCCGTTGCGGCCCAGAAGCGTGACGACCTCGCCCTGGCTGATGGACAGGGACATGCCGAAGAGCACCTTGCTGTCGCCATAAGAGGCCTCGAGATCCTCGACCAGCAGCATCAGGTGCCCTCCTCTTCTTCGCCGAGGTAAGCCTCGCGCACCTTCGGGTGATTGCGGATGTCTTCGGCGGTGCCGCCGGCGACGATTTCGCCGTAAACCAGCACCGAGATCCAGTCGGCAAGCTGGAACACCGCGCTCATGTCATGCTCGATCAGCATCATGGTGACGCGGGATTTCAGCCTGAGCATCAGCGCGACGAGGATCTCGGCCTCTTCCGGGCCGGTGCCGGCAAGGGGTTCATCCAGCAGCAAAAGGCGTGGCTTTGTCGCCAGGGCAATCGCGATTTCAAGCTGGCGTTTCTCGCCATGCGACAGGGTGCGGGCCGGCCGCTGGGCCTGGGCGTCCAGCCCGACCTCGGTCAGGCAGGCCATGGCCTCGTCATTCAGCGCGCGTTCCTGGGCGGCAACCTGCCAGAAGCGAAAGGAGGATCCCGTCCGCGCCTGAACCGCGATGGCGACATTTTCCAGCACCGACAGCCCGGGCAGGATCCGCGTCAGCTGAAACGACCGCGCAAGGCCGCGGCGCACCCGCCCCGCCATGTCGAGATGGGTGATGGTCTCGCCATCATAACGCACTTCGCCGCTGTCGGGCGCAAGCTGGCCGGAAAGCTGCGAGATCAGCGTGGTCTTGCCTGCCCCGTTCGGCCCGATGATCGCGTGGATCTGACCGGGAAAGACCTTCAGCGAAACGTCATTGGTGACGGCAAGCGCGCCAAAGGATTTGCGCAGCGACGTGACTTCAAGCAGGGGCTGGCTCATCTGTCATCTCCCTTGCCGCTGACGCGCCCGCCGACGCGCTCCACGAGGCGGGTCAGGCCACCGGGCGAGAACAGAACGACCGCCAGAAGCAGGATACCGAACCAGAGCTTCCAGTGTTCCGAGAACCGCGCGAGCGCCTCTTCGAGGCCGATGGTCAGGAGGGCACCGGCCAGCGCCCCGACGAGGTTTCCGACGCCGCCCAGCACGACCATGATGATGAATTCGCCCGAACGCTGCCAGCTTGAAAGCGTTGGCGAGACATATTGCAGCTGGTTCGCGATCAGCACCCCGGCGATGGCGCAGATCACGGCCGAGATCACATAGGCGACCATCTGATAAGGCATGATCCGATAGCCGATCGCCTCCATCCTGAGGCTGTCTTCGCGGGTGCCGATCAGCACCCTGCCAAAGCGCGACCGGGTCAGGCGGCAGAGAAAGCCGAAGATCACCACGAGGATTGCGAGGACCAGATAGAACAGTGTGATCTCACTGCGCAGCAAGTCCTGGCCGAAAAGGGTGGCGCGCGGCAGGCTCATCCCGTCATCGCCGCCAAAGGCCGAGAGCGAGATGAAGAAGAAGAACGCCATCTGGCCGAAGGCCAGCGAAATCATGATAAAATAAACCCCGCGGGTGCGCAAAGCGATGGCCCCGGTCACCAGCGCGAAGGCTGTGGCTGCAAGACTTGCCCCCGCGAGATGCAGGAAGAAATCGGTGATCCCCCTTGTTTGCAGGAACAGCGCCGCATAGGCGCCGATCCCGAAAAAGGCAGCATGGCCAAAGGAAACCAGCGCGCCATAGCCCAGGATCAGATCCAGTGACAGCGCGGCGATGGCATAGATCATCATCCGAGTGACGACCGAGGTGTAATAGTCCAGCCCGGCAAGGTTGAGGAGCGGCGGCACGATGGCAAGGGCCACGAAGATGCATAATGCGATGCGGATGCGCGGGTCGCCGGTGCGGGTAATCTGCGAGGGGATCTGGGTCATTTGGCATGGCTCCGACCGAAAAGCCCGTTCGGGCGCCAGCAGAGAATGGCGATCATCAGAAGATAGACCAGCATGGGGGCAAGGGTACGGCCCAGTTGATTGGCCACCGCCGGATCAAAGGCCATTTTCAGAAGCATCGGCCCGAAAATCCGCCCGACCGTATCGATGATGCCGACCAGCAGCGCGGCGATAAAGGCCCCCCGGACCGAGCCGACGCCGCCAATCACGATCACCACGAAGGCGAGGATCAGGATCGAATCTCCCATCCCCGGATCGACCGAGAGGATGGGCGAGACAATGGCCCCTGCAAAGCCGGCCAGCATGGCGCCAAAGGCGAAGACCACGGTGAAAAGACGTGAAATATCAATGCCAAGTGCCGAGACCATATTGCGGTTCGAGGCGCCTGCCCTGAGCAGCATCCCGAGCCTTGTGCGCCCGATCACATACCAGAGCCCAAGCGCGAGACCGAGCCCCGCAAGGATAATCGCCAGCCGGTAGACCGGAAAGCGCATCGGCCCGGCCAGCGGCATCGAGCCCGAAAGGCTCTCGGGCATCGGGACGTTCAGTGGTGCCGCCCCCCAGATCATCTTGACCAGCTCAGAGGTGATCAGCACCAGCGCGAAGGTCGCCAGAACCTGATCGAGATGCGGTCGCTGATAGAGTCTTCGGAAGATCCCGAGTTCGAGCAACAATCCGACCACCAGCATCGCCGGCAGGGTCAGCGCCAGCCCGAGCCAGAAATTGCCGGTCGTCGCGGCGAAAGTCGCCATCAGATAAGCCCCGACCATGTACAGCGCGCCATGGGCCAGGTTGATGAAATCCATGATCCCGAAGATCAGCGTCAGGCCGGCAGCAACGAGGAAGAGGAGGATCCCGAACTGAACGCCATTCATGACCTGCAACAAAAGCAGGGTGCTCATACGAGCCCTCCTTGCCAGGAGGCCACCTTTCCAAAGGGAGCGCGCGCCCCGGCCGGATCGCCGCAAGCTCTCATCATCATGGCTTCCTCTCTGTTTGCAGTTCGCTTCCAGCGTCATGCCGCGCCGGTTCTGCAATTTATTTTATATACGAAACATCTCGATTCAATCGGAATGCGGCCCCCCACGCAATTTTTTACATGCGGGCAGGGCCCGGGAAGGGCATTTTTCAGCTCTGGCGGGAAAAATCCCCGGCGCGGTGCGTGCGGCAAGGCCATTTGTGGTACCTGGCGGATAGGGCGGTCGCTCTCCAGGGCCGCCAGTCACATTTCAGCTCATAAGGCAGAGAGGAAATTGACGAACATATAGTGAACATATATTGTCCTGCGCATGGCAAGACCCCTTCAGGACAAGCTGGCGATCCTTTCGGACGCGGCAAAATATGATGCCTCCTGCGCCTCCAGCGGAGGCGAGAAGCGCGATTCCCGCAAGGGTGGCATCGGGTCTTCGGGCGGCGCCGGCATCTGCCACGCCTACACGCCGGACGGGCGCTGTATCAGCCTTTTAAAAATCCTGATGACCAATTTCTGCATCTTCGACTGCGCCTATTGCATCAACCGCGTCTCTTCGAATGTCGAGCGCGCGCGGTTTTCGGTCGATGAGGTCGTCACGCTCACGCTGGAATTCTACCGGCGCAATTACATCGAAGGGCTGTTCCTGTCTTCGGGGATCATCCGTTCGCCCGATCAGACCATGGCGGATATGGCCCGCATCGCACGGGTCCTGCGCCAGGATCACGGTTTCAGGGGCTATATCCATCTGAAGACCATTCCCGATGCCAGCCCGGATCTGATCCGCGAGGCAGGGCTTTATGCCGACCGCCTCTCGATCAATGTCGAATTGCCCGCCGATGCCTCGGTGCGCCGCTTCGCTCCGGAAAAACGCCCCGAGACAATACGCTCTGCCATGGCGCAGGTGCGGATCGAGGGGGAGGCCGCGAAAGAGAAAACCCTGACCGGCAGGCGCCCGCCGCGCTTTGCCCCTGCCGGCCAGTCGACGCAGATGATCATCGGCGCAGATGGCACCGATGATGTGACAATCCTGCAAAGCTCGACCCGGCTTTACACCGGCTACAAGCTGCGGCGGGTCTATTACTCGGCCTTCTCGCCGATCCCGGATGCGTCATCGGCCCTGCCCCTGGTCCAGCCGCCGCTGTTGCGCGAACACCGGCTGTATCAGGCAGACTGGCTTTTGCGCTTTTACGGCTTCAGCGCCGAAGAGATCGCGACCGGCACGACTGCCGGGCATCTGGATCTGGAGATCGACCCGAAACTGGCCTGGGCGCTGCAGCATCGCGGGCTCTTCCCGCTGGATGTGAACCGGGCCGCAAAGGATATGCTGTTGCGGGTTCCGGGCTTTGGCACCCGTACGGTCGACCGCATCCTGGCGGCGCGCCGCTCGCGCGGCTTACGCTATGAGGATCTCGTGCGGATGGGCGCTCTGATGAAAAAAGCGCGGCCCTTCATCACGGCCCCGGGCTGGTCGCCGGGCGGGCTGACTGACAGCGCCGGCCTGCGCGCCTGTTTCGCGCCACCGCCAGAGCAGCTGTCGCTTTTATGAGCTTCGCCGTCACCCTGCCCGAACAGGGGCAGTTCGGGGCCTGGCGGCAGGCGGCACGGCTTGCGATCAGCCACCGCATCCCCCCAGGCGATATCGACTGGACCGGCGGGGCGGGGCTTTTCGCGGCCGATCCGCTGCCGGACAGCCCCGGCCCGCATCAGGCAAGGGTGCCCGAGCAATTCGTGAAACTGGCAGGCTCGGTCATCTGGCATTCTGCGCCAGAGCGGTTCGCCCTGCTCTATCAGGCGCTTTGGCGACTGGACGCGCGCGAGGGGGACCCTCTGTCGCAAACCGATCCGCTGGGGCGGCGGCTGAACCTGATGGCAAAGGCCGTGGGCCGCGACATCCACAAGATGCACGCTTTCGTGCGGTTTCGCGAACTGCCCTCCGAAGGCAGGCGCCGTTTTGCGGCCTGGTTCGAGCCCGGGCATAACACGCTGGAACCCGGCAGCAGCTTTTTCGCAAAACGCTTTGCCGATATGGACTGGATGATCGCCACGCCGCGCCTGACCGCCCGGTTCGAGGCCGGGCAGCTTGCCTTTCATCCCGGCGGGGCGCGCCCCGATCTTCCCGAAGATGCGTCAGAAAGCCTCTGGGCCACCTATTTCGCCAATATCTTCAACCCGGCACGGGTGAAACTTGATGCAATGCGTTCGGAGATGCCGAAGAAATACTGGAAGAACCTGCCCGAGACGCGGCTGATCCCTGATATGCTGAAGGATGCGGAAGCGCGGGTACAGCGGATGCGCGAGGCTGCGGCCAGCGCACCGCGCCCCGGTGCCGCCGCTGTTTCGACCCGCTACCGCGCCTCGATGCCCGTCGCACAGGATCTGCCAGAGACGCTGGCGGCGGCGCAGCATGCGGCGCTGCAATGCCGTCGCTGCGGTTTGTGCGAGGCGGCTACTCAGACTGTCTGGGGAGAGGGCTCTGCGACCGCCCGCCTGATGCTGGTCGGCGAACAGCCCGGCGACCGCGAGGATCTGGAGGGGCGCCCCTTCATCGGCCCCACCGGGCAGCTTTTGCGGCAGAGCATGGCCTCGGCAGGCCTCGACCCGGCTTCGGTCTGGCTTACCAATGCGGTAAAGCATTTCAAATTCAGCCCGCGCGGCAAACAGCGCCTGCATCAAAACCCGGACCGGCAGGAAATCCTGCACTGCCGCTGGTGGCTCGGGCTGGAACTGGGCTTTATCCGGCCAGATCTTGTGCTGGCGCTTGGCGCCACGGCGGCGTTCGCCCTGACCGGCAGCGAGGCTCCGATGACCGCACGGCGCGGGCAGATCGAAACCGGCCTTCATGGCGGGCCGGTGCTGATCACCTGGCATCCATCGGCAGTCCTCCGGCAGCAGGACCCCGGGGCCCGGGCCCGGATGACCGAAGACCTTGCAGCCGATATTGCGACGGCGCGCCATCACCCCCTAATGAACGTGACGTCATCCCAGGGAACCTGAGAGCCGCTTTACCGTTGGACAGGTGTGAGTTCGTTTACTTGTTCTAAAAGGAGAGCTGACTATGGCAGAGGCAGCAGACGATATCCGCGCCAATCTGGAGAAGCAGATCACCGATCTGAAGAAAGAAGTTTCCAGAATGAGCAAATCTCTCGCGTCGCGGGCGTCAGACGCGATGGATGACGCGGAAGATGCCTTCGAGGAAGGCAAAGGCCGTGCGCGTCAGGTCGCGTCGCAAGTTCGCGAACAGGCCAGTCTTACGGTCGGCGCCATGCGCGAAAACCCCGGCACAACGGCAACCGTTCTGACCTCCGTTGGCCTGATGGGCGTTGCAGCGGGCTTTGTGCTGGCAGGACTTTGCGCCAGTGATCGCCGGCGCTGACGCCTCTTTCGGCATCTGATGGCCGGGGCCCGGCCTCCTCCCTCTCCCTGCCCCGCCCCGGCCTGCTGCGGCCCGTGTATTTAAACGCGGGCCGCGCCCTTATGGCCTCGCGACCAGGACAGCCCGAAGGAGAGCCCCAACCATGCTGAGACCTCTTTTATTCGTCATGCCGGTGGTCCTGGCCGGGTTGTTGATTGGCTGGCTCAACATCCCCGGTGCCTGGTATGAGAGCCTCGCAAAGCCCGGCTTCAACCCACCAAACCAGGTTTTCGGCCCGGTCTGGACCGTTCTTTATGTTTTGATCGGCATCGTCGGCTGGAGGGTCTTTGACAGAATACAGGATCAGCCGCTCCGCTGGCTCTGGGCCCTGCAGCTGGGGCTGAACTTCGCCTGGTCGCCCGCCTTTTTCGGGCTGCAGAACATTGCGCTTGCATTGGTCATCATCCTTGCCCTGCTCGCAACGCTGATCGCCTTCAGTCTGAGAGCCAGGACGAGAGAGCCGGTCTCAGCCCTCCTGTTTCTGCCCTATATCGCCTGGGTCGCCTTTGCTTCACTGCTCAATATCGCGATCTGGCGCCTGAACTGAGCCGAAACGCGAATAACCACTCCCACGCTGCGCACCCAGGCAGAGAAATCGGTGCTGATCATTGAGCTTCTGAAAGGACGGAGCTACCGCTGACCCTTTTTCGGGCGGCGGAAGCGGCTTTTCAACCGCTCCCACCCTTTAAAGATCCCGCGTTTTGAGGGGCTCTCGAACATCTCGTCCGGGCCGTTCGGGTCGAGGATCTCATTCTCGGCAAGCCATGCTCCGATGGCAGAGAGGTCCGGAACCTCATACGGGACGAGGCTGCGACCTGGTCCGCGCAGCGCCCCGACCGTGGCGATCAGCGAGCCGGTCGCCTTCAGGCTGGCGGCAACCTCTGCTGGTGTGACGCCCAGATGTTCGGCCAGCAGATCATTGCGCAGCGCCGCGATTTCATCCTTCAGATCCGCATTGCCCGCCTCATCCGCCGAGAGGATCACATCGCATTCACTGTCGAGCCGCATCGAGCGGTTGTTGAAATTCGAAGATCCCACCCGCAGGATCTGATCGTCCACAACCATCACCTTGGCATGGACATAGATCGGCTGCCCGCCTGCGGTCTGCGGATGCCAGATGCGCAGACGGCCGTGGTGGTCGATCCGCTGCAACGCTTCGACCAGCTTCGCGCGGGCAGTGTCCATCGCCAGCGGTTCCAGCCAGCCATGGGCGGTATGCGGCATGATGATAACGATCTCCGGCGGGTCCGCCTCTGCAAGCCGTTCGGCAATGGCATGCGCGATCCTGCGCGAGGCGAAATACTGGCTTTCGGCATAGATCATCCGCTTTGCCCGCGCGATCATATCGATCCAGGCGGCCTCGATCTCATGGACCGGCTCCTGCCCGTCCATCTTCGGGATGGTCCGCGAAATACCAAGCCGCATCTTTGTGAATGAAGTCGCCAGGCCTTCGGGCCAGCAGTCGTGACACTGCGAACAGGGTTCAAGGCTTTCCCCGGTGGCAGTCAGCCAGCGCGCCCGCGCCAGATCGCCGATGGCCCGCGCGGCGTCCCCGTCAAAGGCGCTGGTCGCATCATGCCAGGGATCCGTGGGCCGTCCGCCCGGGCCGACACGGCGCGGATCATCATCAAGATGATCGCGTGTGTCCCATCGCTGCATGGTCAGATCAATGCCGCCCGCAAAGGCGATACTGTCGTCGATCGCCACGATCTTCTGGTGATGCGATCCAGCCAGCGGATGCTTGGCATCAAGCTTCAGCGTGATCCGGGGATGCGCCTTCCAGCGCAGAATGGTGAAGATCGTATTGCCGCGCAGCATCGCCCTGAAGGCACCGGTATCCCAGCGAAGCAGCCTGATCTCAAGCGACGGCGTCCGATCCGCCAGCCAGAGGATAAAATCCCCCAGCCGCTCGGGCCCCCCGTCCCCGCTGTCACCAAAGGTGATCCGGGTGTCGAAATCCCAGCCCACCAGCATGATCGAATGCCGGGCCTGAAGAAGCGCCTTGCGCAGGGATACGAAATAATCCGCGCCATCAACGACAAAGGCAAATCGCTGCGCGGTCTCGACCCTCCAGCAGGTTTCACCTGGTCGCAGCAGTGGGCTTTCGGACATTTTCCCTCACACCGCAAGCATCATATCGGCAACGCCCGGACCTGGCAGAGGTTCCCTCGCAACCGGCACGGGCATCGGCCTTCAGCGCGTCACTGCGGCGTTTCTGCACCCGCGCAAATGATGCGGTTCCCGCTTTTTTCCTGCAGCAGCGTGAAATGGGGATGTTCCTGCGCGGCGGCGTCCATGATGATATGGTCGGGTTCACCGGCCGATGCAAAAGAGATGCGCCCGCAGCGCCCCAGTTTCGATCCGTCTGCCAAAAGGATCCGGCGCGTGGCGCTGGCAAAGACAGCCCGCGCGATCTCGGCCTCTTCAACGAGCATGCTGGTCGCGCCATCCGCCGCGCTCAGGCCATAGGGCGATGAAAACGCGATATCGGCCCGCACATTGGCGATTGCGGCAAGGGTCGTCATGCCACAGGTCGAGGCCGGTGCAGAAATGAAATCGCCGCCAAACAGAATGGCGCGATTCTGGCGCGCGCGCGATGTGGCCGTGCTCAGATGATTGGCGACCTCGACCGAATTGGTGAAGACCAGCAGGCCGCTCAGCCCGGCCAGTTGCCCGGCAAGGCAGGCGGTGGTGCTGCCCGCATCGATCAGCAAGGTCTGGCCGGGGCTGACAAGCCCGAGGCAAGCCCCGGCAATCGCCCGCTTTTCGCGCAGATTCTGGCGGGTCCGTTCAGGATATGGTGCTTCATTCTCGGCATGTGACGGTACGATACCGCCATGAACGCGCCGCAGGGCCCCCGCTTCTTCCAGCTCTTTCAGGTCGCGCCGCACCGTCTCGCGTGAGACGCCAAGTTCGGTGACGATCCTGTCGATGCTGACCTGACCAAAAGTTTCCAGTAGGGCGCGGATCCGCTGATGACGCTTTGCCTGCCACATGGGGCGAAGACCTTTTGTTAGCTGTTCAAAAAGGCCAGGGCTTCGCGGTGCAATGCGGGCGTTGCGGCAGCGATGACCTGCTCGCCGGAGCCTGGGGTCAATGGTTTGCCCTGCCAGTCAGTGATGACGCCGCCAGCCTCGGTGACCACGGGCGCGATGGCAAGGAAATCATAAGGCTGCAGGCGGCTTTCGACAATGAGGTCGATATGTCCCGAGGCAAGCAAGCCGTATCCATAGCAGTCTCCGCCGAACCGCCGGACCCGGGACGCATCGCGGATCGCCTCGTAATGCGAGCGTTCGCTGCTGTCGAAATAGTCGGGAGATGTAGTGTAGAACCGCGCCTGGGCCAGGTCTTCACAGCTGCTGGTGCGCGCGGCACTGCTTGTTCCGTCAGCGCCGTGAAAGCGACAACCATTGCCGGCGCTTGCGACCCAGGTTTCGCCAAGGGCCGGCATATGCACGATGCCAAGCTGCGGGCGATCATCGGTGGTCAGCGCCATCAGGGTGCCCCAGATCGGCCAGCCGGTGATAAAGCTCCGAGTGCCGTCAATCGGATCGACGACCCAGGTCGGAGCGCCGGACTGGCCTTCCAGGCCGAATTCTTCGCCCAGAATTGCGTGTTCCGGAAAGGCCGCGCGCAGTCTCTCGCGCAGAAAGGCCTCGACCGCGCGATCTGCTTCGGTGACGGGGCTCTGGTCTTCTTTGATGTCAATTGCGACCGGCTTGCGAAACCATTGCATCCCCAGCCTTCCGGCCTCGGTCGCGATTTTGAACGCATAATCAGCCATTTCGGCCGGAACTGTCCGATTTCCTGGCGCGTCTGTAACCATGTCCGGACAACTCCCGTGCTGGAATGATGATTTTTAAAAAACCTCAATATAGCACAAATGCACAGATTGCCACATCGTCAAGCCTGCGTTACCGTTTCTGAAAAATAAAACCAATCAACAGGAGAAGGCTTATGAAGAATACTATTTCACTTCTTGCCGGGCTTGCTCTCGGGGTGGCGGCATTACCGGCACTGGCGGGCGAGATCACGGTCTATTCAGCGCTGGAAGAAGACGAGATTGCTGCCTACCTGGAGCGGGCAGCCGCCGATATGCCGGATGTCACCGTCAACCTGCTGCGGCTTTCGACCGGCGACCTTGGCGCGCGGCTGATCGCCGAGGCCGGCAATCCGCAGGCCGATGTCATCTGGGGCTTTGCCCTCACCAATATGCTTAACCCGGCGATCTATGATCAGCTTGCGGGCTATGACGCCAAAGGCGAAGATGCCCTTGGCGCGCAGTTCCGCGACAAGGATGGCCGCTGGTTCGCGCCCACGGGCTATGTCGGCGCTTTCTGCGTCAATACCGAACGTCTGGCCCAGCTGGGCGCGCCGGTCCCCACCTCCTGGGAAGATCTGAAGAACCCCGCCTATAAGGGCGAGGTGGTGATGCCTGATCCGTCCTCTTCGGGCACCGGCTATCTGCAGATCGCGGCGATCCTGCAGGGCGCGGGGGATGAGGCCGGCTGGCAGCTGATCAAGGATATCGACCCGAATATGGCACAATATACCACCTCTGGCTCGCGGCCCTGCCGCATGGCTCAGGCCGGTGAATTCGCCATCGGGGCATCACTTTCCTACGTGGCGATGCAGGGAATTGATGAGGGCTATCCGATCCAGATGGTGATCCCCTCGGATTACGCCGGCTTTGAGCTGGAGGCCAACGGGCTGATGGCTTCGGCGAAAAATCCCGATGATGCCAAACGTTTCCTTGACTGGACGCTCGGAGAAGGCGCGGCCGAAGCCTATGCGGCGCGCAAGGATCTGGTCACCATTCCCGGTGTGCCGCGGTCGCCCCAGGCGGAAAAAGCCGGTCTGCCGGAAGATCTTTCCTCGGTGCTTTTCCCGATGAATTTCGCAGCTTCGGGCGAGGCGCGTGACGCGATCCTCACCAAATGGCGCGAGACCGTCGGGCGCTGAGACGCCTGATCTGTGGGATGCGGCGCCTTTTCCGCATCCCGTCTTCACCAGCTGCCGCTGCACAGAAACTCCGTATTGAGTGAGGTATGATGACCCTGGACATCCGAGGGCTGTCGAAGTTCTATGGCACATTTCAGGCGCTGAACGAGATCGATCTCTCGGTCGGCGACAGTGAATTCGTTTGTCTGCTCGGGCCTTCGGGCTGCGGCAAGACCACGCTTCTGCGGGTGATCGCCGGGCTGGAAAGCTTTGAGACCGGCGAGATGATCCTGGGCGGGCGCGATCTTGCCACGATCGGGGCGCGGGATCGCGGTTTCGGCATCGTCTTCCAGTCCTATTCGCTGTTCCCGCAGATGACTGCGGCGCAGAATATCGGCTATGGGCTGAAATTGCGGCAGCGCCCCCGGGCCGAGATCTCTGCGCGGGTCGAAGAACTTCTGGCGCTGGTCAGACTGGAACAATTCGCCGACCGCCTGCCCTGGCAGCTTTCCGGCGGGCAGCAGCAAAGGGTGGCGATTGCGCGCGCCCTGGCAGTTCAGCCGGCGCTTTTGCTGCTGGACGAGCCGCTTTCGGCGCTGGATGCGCGGGTACGGGCCGGGCTCAGGACCGAGATCCGTCAGATGCAGAAGCGGCTTGGCATCCCGACCATCATGGTGACCCATGACCAGGAAGAGGCGCTGACCATGTCGGACCGCGTGGTCTGCATGAGCGCGGGCCGGATCGAGCAGATCGGCTCTCCGGCGGAAATCTACGCGCGGCCGGCGACCCGCTTTGTCGCAGATTTCGTCGGCAGTTCGACCCTGTTAAGCGCCGCGCGCGCGGCGGGGTTCGGCGTCACGCCGCCCCAGGGCCAGGGCGACAGCCTTTTCGCACTGCGTCCGGAAGATGTGCTTATCCGCGAGGATGCGGCAGCCACGGGCCGGGTGCGGTCGATCACCTTCCTCGGCAATGTCAGCCGCGTCGAGGTGGACTGGCAGGGCGAAACCATCCTGGCCGAAACCCACCGCCTGCCCGGTTTCAGCGAAGGCGCTTCGGTTGACCTCAGCCTGCAGGCGGGTGCCGGTGTCTGGGTTCAGCCATGAGCATTGCAGGTAAACGCGTCGCGCGCGGCCTGGATACCCCGTTTGAAGAGCGGCTTTTTCAGCGCGTGGTGCTGCTGGTGCCGCTGGCGGGGCTGGCGCTTTTCTTCCTCTATCCGCTGGCGATTGTGATCTGGCGCAGCCTGTTGCAACGCGACGGGGCGGTGGGCTTTGGCAATTACCGCGAGATCCTCGCGCTTGATCACCTCTGGCGCGTGGTGTGGAATTCGATGGTGATGAGCGGTCTGACCGCGCTGATCTGTGTCAGCCTTGGCCTTGTGATCGCCTATGCGATGAGCCGCAGCAGGATACCGCTGCGCTGGCTGGTCTCGCTGGCACTGATCCTGCCACTGCTGGCGCCCTCGCTGGTACAGGCGCTTGGTCTGATCTTCATGTTTGGCCGCAATGGCCTGCTGAATTATCTGACCGGGATGCAAATGCAGATCTACGGTCTGCCCGGCCTGGTGATCGCCAATTCGATGTATGCTTTGCCCCAGGCCGTAATGATCCTTGCGGTCGCGCTGCGCTATGCCGACCGGCGCCAGTATGATGCGGCGCTGGTGCTGGGCGCCTCGCCCTGGCGGCGTTTTGTCGATATCACGCTGCCATCGCTGCGGTTCGGCCTTCTGAGCGCGGGTTTTGTCTGTTTCACCGTGACCATCACCGATTTCGGCAATGCGGCGGTGATCGGCGGCAATTACCGGGTGCTGGCATCCGAGATTTACGCTCAGGTCGTCGGCCAGATGAATTTCAACATGGGGGCGGTGGTCGGGATCCTGCTGCTGATCCCCACTTTGCTGGCCTTTTATCTTGAAAAAGTCGCCGCACAGCGCGGCGGCACCCAGGAAGGCGCGATCCCGGTCGAGCCCGACCGCTGGGCGCCGCGCGATATTCCGCTTTGGGCCGCCAGCTACCTGACCGCGCTTTTCCTGATCGCGATTGTCGCCGTGGTGATCTTCGCAAGCTTTGTGCAGCTCTGGCCCTATAAAATGAGCCTGACGCTGAAGAACTATAATATCACCACCCATGGCGGCTATGATCCGCTCTGGACCTCACTTTATGCCTCGCTGATCACCGCGACGTTTGGCACCCTGATGTTGTTCGCCCTGGTTCTGGCGCAACGCAAGATGTCGCGCGGCCCGGCAAGGCTTGTCTATCTGCTGGCGATCATTCCGGTTGGCGTGCCCGGTCTGGTGCTGGGGCTTTCCTACGTGCTGTCCTTCAATGTGAAGCCGGTCTTTCCCGGCATTCTTTACGGCTCGGCCCTGCTGATCGCATTTTGCAACTTCTACCATTACCACTCGCAGGGGTTCCTGACGATGGTAACGGGCGTGCGCAATGTGCCGCGACAGCTTGAGGAAACCGTGACCACGATCGGTGGCGGTGTCTGGGCCAACCTGCGCGATGCGATCATTCCGATCATGGTGCCAACGCTGATTTCGGTGTTCTTCTTCCTGTTCATGCGCGGGATGGTGACACTGTCGGCGGTGATTTTCCTGATCACCCCGAAGCTGAGTGTCGGCGCGGTTTCGGTGATGCGGCTTGATCAGGCAGGCTCATCGACACAGGCCGCG